>JANNYX010000667.1:0-5009 GCA_031410295.1 Rhodoferax sp. | reverse complement strand
TCCGCCGTGGCCCACCTCATTCCCTACATTGAAGAAGAAAAACGCCTGGACGAAGCCGCCGGGCGCGACGTGCGAACCAAGGGCAAGATCATCATCGCCACCGTGAAGGGCGACGTGCACGACATCGGCAAAAACATCGTCACCGTGGTTTTGCAATGCAACAACTTTGAAGTCATCAACATGGGCGTGATGGTGCCCTGCCACGAGATTCTGGCGCGGGCCAAGGTCGAGGGCGCGGACATCGTGGGATTGAGTGGACTGATCACCCCGAGCCTGGAAGAAATGCAATACGTCGCCGGGGAAATGCAAAAGGACGAGCATTTCCGCATCCGCAAAATCCCGCTGCTGATTGGCGGGGCCACGACGTCGCGCGTGCACACCGCCGTAAAGATTGCGCCGCATTACGAAGGCCCGGTGGTGTACGTGCCCGATGCCTCGCGCAGTGTCGGCGTGGCGCAGTCGCTGCTCTCGGACCAGGCGAGCAAATACGTGGCGGAGCTCAATGCCGACTACGACAAGGTGCGCCTGCAACACGCGAATAAAAAAATCACGCCGATGTGGCCGCTGGCGAAAGCGCGGGCGAACAAGTGGCTTCCAGCCGTTCGTCCTGGGACCTTCGGCTCGGCTCAGGACAGGCTTGCCCAAGGACCGTTTTCGACAAGCCCAGACCGGGCGGAACTGGCGTGGCGCGGCTACCAGGCTGTCAAACCAAAGTTCATCGGCCGGCGCGTCTTCAAAAATTTCGACCTGGCCGAGCTGGCCCCGTTTATCGACTGGGGTCCGTTTTTCCAGACCTGGGACCTGGCTGGGCCGTTCCCGGCCATTTTGAAAGACGAGGTGGTCGGGTCTGAGGCCGTGCGCGTCTACGCCGATGGCCAGCGCATGTTGAAGCGCCTGGTCGAGGGCCGCTGGCTCACGGCCAATGCCATCGTCGGGCTCTACCCGGCGAATTCGGTGAACGACGACGACATCGAGTTTTACACCGACGAGAGCCGCAGCGAGGTGGCGATGACCTGGCACGGCCTGCGTCAACAAACCGAGAAACAAGTGGTTGACGGCGGGAACGGTGAAAAAATACAGCGTCCGAGCCGTTGCCTGGCTGACTTTGTCGCGCCAAAAGCTTCGGGAGTTGCTATAAATAAAGAAGCTAACAATTCAAATAATACGACGGCTTCCGAGCAAATTTTTATACAGAACCGGGACTACGCCGGCGTTTTCGCCGTGACCGCCGGCATCGGGGTCGACAAGAAAGAAAAATACTTCTTGGACGACCTGGACGACTACTCCGCCATCATGCTCAAGGCCCTGGCGGACCGTCTGGCCGAAGCCTTCGCCGAGTGCCTGCACCACCGCGTGCGCACCGATTTGTGGGGTTATGCGGCGCAGGAGCAGTTGAGCAAAACCGACTTGATCGGCGAAAAATACCAGGGCATCCGCCCGGCGCCGGGGTACCCGGCCTGCCCCGACCACAGTGTCAAACGCGCCATGTTCGACCTGCTGCAATGCGAAGAGATCGGCATGACGCTGACGGAAAGCTTGGCCATGATGCCCGCCGCCAGCGTCAGCGGCTTTTACCTCGGCCACCCTGAAGCGGTTTATTTCAACGTCGGAAAAATCGGTGACGACCAACTGGCCGATCTGGCCAAACGCCGCGGCATGGCGCAAGCCGATTTGCAGCGCTTGTTGGCGCCCAACCTGTAAAACCCAGGCGGCAGCGGCCCGCGCTTTGCCTGAAGCCAGGAAACCGGGAACCCCAGGAAACCGCGAACCCGGCAAGCCGGCAAGCCGGCAACGTCGGCTAAAACTTGCGTCACCGCTTTGCGGTAAATTGAGGCCGTTCACCATGACGCAGCTCCCGCCGGCCTTGACCCGAACCTTCCAGATATTTTTCAACTCGGAAAAATCGGGTGGCGTGTTGTTGATCGCGTGCACCGCCATCTCCCTGTTCCTGGCGAATTCGGCCTGGGGCGGCGACTACCTGGCGGCGTGGCAAACCCGCGCCGGCGCCATGAGCGTCGAACACTGGGTCAACGATGCTTTCATGGCGGTTTTCTTCCTGCTGATCGGGCTGGAGCTGGAGCGCGAGCTGTACAGCGGGGAGCTGTCAAGCCTGCAAAACGCCCTGCTGCCGGTGGTCGCGGCGCTGGGCGGCGTGGCCACTCCGGCGCTGATCCATCTCTGGTTCAATGCGGGCACGCCGACCCAGGCCGGATTTGGCATCCCGATGGCGACGGATATCGCTTTTGCCATTGGCGCTTTGGCGATTCTGGGCCACCGTGTTCCGGCCTCGCTCAAGGTGTTTGTGGTGGCGTTCGCCGTCATGGACGACTTGTTGGCCATCGTCGTCATCGCGGCGTTTTACACAGTGCGGATCGAGGGCGCCTACCTGGCCGGCGCCGCGGGCGTTTTTGCGCTGTTGTGCGTCTTGAACCGCTACTTTCGGGTGATGGCGCTCGCGCCCTACCTGGCCGGTGGCCTGCTGATGTGGTTTTTGATGTACCGATCCGGCGTGCACGCCACGCTCGCTGGCGTGTTGCTGGCCTTTGCCATTCCGTTTTCTGCCAAAGATGGCGACGACCAATCCCCCTCACACCGGCTCGAACACGCCTTGCACAAACCCGTGGCCTTTTTGATCTTGCCGGTCTTTGCGCTGGCCAACACGGCTATCGTGATCGGCCCCGGCTGGCCGCAGGATCTGGCCAGCGCCAACAGCCTGGGCATTCTGGCCGGGCTGGTTCTGGGCAAGCCGCTGGGCGTCACCCTCTTTTGCTGGATGGCGGTCATGACGGGCCTGTGCCGCCTGCCGGGCACCTTAAGCTGGCGGCATGTATTTGGCGCCGGCCTGCTCGGCGGCATTGGTTTCACCATGTCCATCTTCATTGCCAACCTGGCGTTTGTCGACCAGGCTTTTGTCGACCAGGCGCAGGTGGTGAACGCCTCCAAAATGGCGGTGCTGGCGGCCTCGATGGTCGCGGGCAGCCTGGGCATCATTTGGCTGGCTTTGCGCGGCGGCGACGATGTCAGCGCCTGACCCGCGCGGCATCCAGGCTGCAACGGATCACCCTGAGCGCGTCACCCCCTGACCGGCCTGCTCATTCCATTTCAAAATCATTCGTGAAGCAGGCGTATCGACGACGACAGTGCTGTCGCATGGCAAGTGTAGTGTTGCATGCTTGATGGCACAAATAAAACCGATGGATTTTCGCCCAGGACTAGGCGCAAACCACAGCAATAGTTCCACTATTGCGCGGATTTGGAACAACGCCCTGGGTGAAAAGACGCGGTTTTATGTGCCAGATAGCGTGCAACACTGCACTAGGAGGTACAACGACGTTCACGGATGATTTTGAAACGGAATCAGCGGATCCACAGGCGCAGCGAATCCCAGGCGCGGCCAAAAATACCGGCTGGCTCGACCGCTTCAAGCGCCACCAGCGGCAGCTCTGACAACAGCTGATCTCCCGCCATCACTTTTAGCGTGGCGAGCTGCTGGCCCTTGCTGAAGGGCGCCACCAGCGGCTCTTTGCGGGCGACTTCGGTTTTGAGCTTGTTGGCAGTGCCCGTGGGCACGGTGACGATGATGGCCTGGGTGCGCCCGAGCTTGACGGTTTTCTCAGCGCCTTTCCAGACCTGCGGCGACACCACGGCCTGGCCGGCGTCAAACAGTTTGACGGCTTCAAATGCCGTGTAGCCCCAATTCAACAATTTTTGCGATTCGTTGGCGCGGGAATTTTCGCTGGTGGCGCCGAGCACCACCGAGAGCAGGCGGCGGCTGCCAGTTGCCGTTGCCGTCGCCGCTGCCACTGCCGGGGTTGCGGTCTGGCCTGCCGCCAGTGGCGCGCTGGCGCTGGCGGCGCTGGCGGCGCTGGCGGCAGGGCCGTTGCCAGCGTTGACCGGCAGCGTCGCACCCAGCCCGGCAACCTCGCGTTTGGCCGTTGCGATCAAACAATACCCGGCGGCTTCGGTGTGGCCGGTCTTCAGGCCGTCAACCGTGGGGTCGCGAAACAGCAGCAGGTTGCGGTTGCTGTCGTTGGCGGAGGGTGTGCCTTCGTAGCGGTATTTTTTCAGCGCGTAATAGTGCACGTACTGGGGGAAGTCCTGCATCAGCCGGGTCGCCAACAGCCCCAAATCACGCGCGGTGGTGGTGTGGCCGGCTTCGGTCAGGCCCTCCGGGTTTTTGTAGGTGGTGGCTTTCATGCCCAGCGCACGGGCCTGCTCGTTCATGAGCTGCACAAAACGCTCGTAGCTGCCGCCTACGCCCTCGGCCAGGGCTACCGTGGCGTCATTGCCGCTTTGCACCACCATGCCTTTGATCAGGTCTTCCACCGGCACTTTCATTTTCGGGTCAATGAACATGCGGCTGCCGGGCATTTTCCAGGCGCGGATGCTGACGCCAAAGGTTTGCTGCAAGTCGATTTTTTTGGCTTTCAGCGCGTCAAACACCAGGTAGGCGGTCATCAGTTTGGTCAGCGAGGCCGGCTCCACTGGCGCATCGATGTCTTTGGACGCCAACATCTGGCCTGAGGTGACATCGAGCAAGAGATAGGATTTGGCCGCGATTTCAGGCGGCTGGGGCGCCTGGGCGGCGGCGGCAAAACTGAGCGCGCACGCCAGCAGGAAGGTCAGAAATTTCATGGTGCAGAGGTCAAAATTCCGTTTAATTTTGATATTTAGTATATTTTAGATTAACAATTATACAATACTAATATAAAAATAGTAGCAAACTATTGAACATATTAGACGGCCTATATGCAGAGATTTTCGGTGTGAATGTGTTTAATGACATTTATCGATCACAGCCCTTGATTCGACACTGATTCGACGTGGATTCAAATCAGCGCCCCAAATGCGCCGGTGTCAACAAACGCTCCACCACGCGGCCGTTTTTCAGATGGGACTCGACGATTTCGTCAATGTCATGGTTGTCGACATAGCTGTACCAAACGGCCTCCGGGTAGACCACGGCGACGGGCCCGGCGGCGCAGCGGTCCAGGCAACCTGATTTGTTC
>JANNYX010000666.1:0-6839 GCA_031410295.1 Rhodoferax sp. | reverse complement strand
GGCGGCAACGCGCTGGAAGAACACGTCAAGGTCAATGTGCGGGGCAATGGTTACATCGACGTCTTCACCGCAGTGAACGCCATGGGCCAGGGCATCCAGACCACGTTGGCCCAGCTGGTGGTCGACAGCTTCGGCGTCTCCATTGACAAAGTGCGCATCCAGATGGGCGACACCGACCGCGTCAATGGCTTTGGCAGTGCCGGGTCGCGCTCCTTGTTTACGGGCGGCTCGGCGATTCAGGCCGGTGCCGAGAAAACCATCGAGCTGGCCAAATCCCTTGCGGCCAAAGAGCTGGAAGTGGCGGTTGAAGACATCCGTTTTGAGAACGCCACCTTCAGCGTCAAAGGCACCGACATCAAGATGGACCTGTTCACTCTGGCAGGCAAGCAGCAGGATCAGCATATCCACGTCGAATCCACCCACGCCGTGGCGGGGCCGACCTGGCCCAACGCCTGCCATATCACCGAAGTTGAGGTGGATCGGCAAACCGGGCACGTCCAGGTCGTGGCCTATTCGTCAGTGAACGACGTGGGCCGCGTCATCAACCCGATGATTGTGCGCGGCCAGCTCGATGGTGGCGCCGTGCAGGGCCTCGGCCAGGCCTTGTGTGAGCACCTGATGTATGACCGCGAAACCGGCCAGCTCGTCACCGGCAGTTTGATGGACTATTGCGCGCCAAAGGCCGACATTGTTCAGAATTTCAAAACCGAGATGGACCAATCCACCCCGTGCAAAAACAACCGGCTGGGCGTCAAAGGAGTGGGTGAATTGGGCACCATCGGCGCAACGCCTTCGGTGATGAATGCCATCGCCGACGCCTTGGCGCGCAATGGCATGGACAAACTCGCACCAAAGCTGCAAATGCCCGTCACCTCCGGCAAGTTGTGGGACATGATGCAGGCTTGAGGCCGGACTGAACCCGGCGCCATGCAGGAACCCCGTTATGCCTGGGTCGTCGTCTGGGCGACCTTCGTCAACCTGGGGCTGATCTTTGGAGTGGCCTATTCGTTTGCGGCATTCTTCCAGGCGTTCGCGGGCGAGTTTTCAGCCAAACGCGCGGACGTGTCGCTGGTGTTCGGCCTGACCGGCCTGGTTTATTTCTCTGTTGGCGCGGCAGGCGGCATGTTGTCAGACCGATATGGGCCGCGCGTCGTCTGCAGCACCGGCATGGTGTGTGTGGCGGCAGGTTTGCTGGCCACCAGTTTTGCGGAATCGATGTTGGCGGTGTACCTGAGTTATGGCGTGGGCATTGGCGTTGGCATCGCCCTGGTTTACACGCCATCCATCGGCAATGTGCAGCCGTGGTTCACCGCCCGGCGCGGGTTGGCCTCGGGCATTGCCAGTGCTGGCATTGGTTTGGGCACGGTGATCGTGCCACTACTGGCTGCCGCTGCAATTTCTGCGCTGGAATGGCGCACCGCCCTGCGATTGATGAGCGCTGGCGTTTTGGTGACAGGTCTTGCCGCCACCGGCCTGCTCAAGCCTGCACCGCTGACTGGCGCCAGACTCGAAGAACCCGGCGAAACGCTACCGGGCGCGACGCTCGGAGAAGCCCTGCGCGACAAACGTTTCTGGTGGTTTTACCTCTTCACCTTCACGTCAGCGCCCACCATGTTCATCCCCTTCGCGCATGTCTCGGCCTCCGCGCGGGACAGCGGCATCAACGAGGCGAGCGCAGTTGGATTGGTCGGCCTGATCGGCATCGGCAGCCTGATCGGACGCTTCGCCATTGGCGCGCTGGCCGACAGACTGGGCCGCATGCAGACCTTGACCCTGGCGCAGGTGTCCATGGCCGGCGCCTACCTGCTGTGGATGGTGGCTGGTGGGTATCCCGGTTACGCTGTTTTTGCACTCTGGTTTGGCCTCAGTTACGGCGGCATCGTGTCGTTGATGCCGGCCATCTGCATGGACCTGTTTGGCGCACGGGCGGTGTCGGGCATCATCGGTACGCTGTACACCGCCGCGGCTTTTGGCAACTTGCTCGGCCCCGTGGTGGCCGGCGCCGTGTTTGACCGCCAGGGCAGTTACCAGCCGGTGATGTGGATCAGCCTGGCGCTGTCGGTTGTTGCGGTGGTCGCCATGTTGTGTATGGTTCGGGCGACTAAACTGACTGCCGCTGCGCCGGTTCATTGACCCCAGGAAGCCCACCATGCCCAAACGCTTGCAAGGAAAAATTGCCGTCATCACCGGCGCCTGCTCCGGCATTGGCCTGGCCACGCTGGAACTGTTTGTCGAGGAAGGCGCACAGGTGCTCGCCGCGGACCTTCAGGAAGACGCGGGGCAGGCCCTGGTGCAAAAGTACGCGGGCGCGGTGCGTTTCCTGTGCTGCGACGTGACCGTACCGGCACAGATCAAGGCCGCCATTGAGGATGCCGTGGCAGGTTTTGGTGGCCTGGACATTCTCTTCAACAACGCCGGGCGCGGCGGCACTTCGGCGGGTGTCGAGAACTTTGACGCCGACGGCTGGGACCAGACGCATGCCTTGCTGTTGCGCGCAGTGGCCGCCGGCACCGCTTACGCGACGCCACACATGCGGGCGCGTGGCGGCGGTTCGATCATCAACACCTCGTCGATTTCGGCCCTGCAGACCGGTTATGCGCCCATCGCCTACTCGGTTGCCAAGGCCGGCGTATTGCATTACAGCCGCATGGCAGCGCAGGAACTGTCGCCACACAAGATCCGCATCAATGCTGTCGTGCCCGGTTTCATTGCCACCTCCATCTTTGGTCAGGGCATGGGCATGGACGCAGAACAAGCGCGCCAGTTTGCGCAGACCGTGGCCGCCAAGAGCGGCGGCGCCAACCCGATTGGCCGTTCCGGCCTGCCGCAGGACATCGCCCAGGCGGTGCTGTTTTTCGCTTCGGACGCATCGAGTTTTGTCACCGGAACCCACTTGGTGGTGGACGGTGGGCTGACCATCGGACCGCGCCATTCCTGGGATCCGGAATCGCCCGGCCCGATGCAGACCGCCTTGGGCATTTCACGCGAGCAGGTAGCCGCCATGCGCGAAGCCAACGCGGCGCGCATCAAGGCAAGCCGGTCGTAAAACCCGGCGATATCAACAGAAATTAAATTTGGAGACCGTCATGGATCTGAACAATACCCCCGAAGAAGCCGCCTTTCGCAACGAAGTGCGCACCTGGCTGGCGGCCAATTTGCCGTCCGACCTGCAGGAGAAAGTCACCCGTTACCAGCACCTGTCACGTGAAGACCTGGTCCTATGGCACAAGATCCTGGCCGCCAAAGGCTGGTCGGTTCCGCACTGGCCCGTTGAATGGGGAGGCACCGGCTGGGACATCACCCAGCGTTATATTTTTGACGAGGAAATGGGCTTCGCGGGAGCGCCCGGCCAAGCCCCGTTTGGGCCGGTGATGTGTGCCGCCGTGCTGATGCGATTTGGTACAGAGCCGCAGAAAAACCGCTTTCTGCCACGCATGCGCGATGGCGAGGACTTCTGGGTGCAGGGATATTCCGAGCCCGGCGCCGGCTCGGACCTGGCCTCGCTCAAGACCCGGGCCGAGCGGCAAGGTGACCATTACCTCGTCAATGGGCAAAAAATCTGGACCACCCTGGGCCACTACGGCGACTGGATTTTTTGCCTGGTTCGCACCGACGCCACGGTGGAGAAACGCCAGGAGGGCATCAGCTTTCTGTTGATCGACATGAAGACGCCGGGCATCACCGTGCGCCCCCTCATCCTCATGGATGGCAGCCACGAGGTGAATGAAATTTTTTTTGAAAACGTCAAGGTGCCGATTGAAAACCTGGTGTTTGAAGAAAACAAGGGCTGGACGGTGGCCAAGTACCTGCTCGGCCACGAGCGCATGGGCAGCGCCCGCACGGGGGGATTGCGGCGCGAAATGACCGCCTTGAAAACCCTGGCCGCCAAGGAACAACGCGACGGCAAGGCGCTGATGGAAGACATTCGTTTTCGCGACCGCGTCTCGCGCACTGAAATTGAACTCGACGCGCTGGAGCTCACCGCCATGCGCTTTCTGGACAAAATGCGCAAATCCGGCCAGCCGCCAGGCGCCGATGTGTCGACGTTGAAAATCCGCGGCACCGAGATCCAGCAGATGATCACCGAGCTGATGATGCAGGCGGTCGGGCCGAATTCTCAACCCTTTGCCGCTGTAAACGACGGGCACGTTGACCCCTACGCATCGCGCCTGGCGCCACGTTATTTCAACTACCGCAAGGCCAGCATTTATGCCGGCTCCAACGAAATTCAGAAAAACATCATCGCCAAAATGACGCTGGGCCTTTGAGCCGCCAGGCTCCGTCTGCCGGCAGAAACAGGATCACACCATGGACTTCGACTACTCTGAAGAGCAACAACAGCTCGCCGACTCGCTGCAAAAATACCTGGCTGCCAACTACGGCTTTGAAGCCCGCAAGAAGACGCTGGACTCTGAGGCGGGTTTCAGCCAAAGTGCCTGGTCGGCCTTTGCCGACATCGGCCTCACCGCCCTGCCCTTCGACAACGAGGCCGGCGGTTTTGGTGGCGGCGCAGTTGACATGATGCCCGCGATGGAGGCCTTTGGAGAAGCGCTGGTGGTCGAGCCCTTGCTGGACCACGTCGCCCTGGCCAGCCGCCTGGTGGCGACGGTCGGCACACCCTCCCAGCGTGATGCCGTTTTGCCAGCCCTGCTGGCGGGAAGCCGCAAGGCCACCCTGGCCTACCTGGAGCGCGGACGGCGTTATGCGCTGGAGCCGGTGAACACGGTCGTTTTGAAGGCCGGCGACGGCTGGCGGCTCGACGGTGAAAAAATCGTCGTGCTCGGCGCTGCGGCGGCGGATGTGCTCGTCGTGTCGGCGCAGATCAGCCACGGCCCGGGTTGCCCGGTCAGTGGCGACACCGGCCTGTTCCTGGTGGACCGCCAGGCAGCCGGGGTGAAGCTCAGCACCTACCGCACGGTTGACGGTCAACGCGCGGCTGACGTCACCTTCATCGGCGTGATGTTGCCGCCGGATGCGCTTCTGGGGGGTGACGACACCAAGGGCCAGGCCCTGCCTCACCTTGAAGAAGCCATCGACTTCGCCACCGCCCTTCTGTGCGCCGATGCCGCGGGGGCGATGAAATCCGCCACCGACGCGACGCTGGAATACACCCGGGGCCGCAAGCAGTTTGGCATTGCCATCGCGTCGTTCCAGGCCTTGCAGCACCGCATGGTGGACATGTTCATCGCCTGTGAGGAAGCGCGCTCCATGGCGATTCTGGCGGCCTGCCGGGTCGATGCAACGCGCGGATTGACCGATGAGGTTTCGGTCGCTGCGCGAAAAAAAGCGGTGTCAGCGGCGATGGTGAAAGTCGCCGATGCCGCCCGTTTGGTCAGCCAGGAATCCGTGCAACTGCATGGCGGTATGGGCATGACGGAAGAGATGAAAATCAGCCACACTTTTCGCCGGCTGACCGCTTCTGTGCAACGTTTTGGTGATGCGGACCACCACCTGGCACGCTATGCGGGCATCGGCTAAAGCCGTCCCGCCAGTTCCATTTCCGCAGGGATGTTCCAGCATAATCACACGCAGCCTGCCCATCCCCTGGAGTTGCCATGCATGCCAATGAAGAATTGATCCAGCGCTTTTACAGCGCTCTCTCAAAACTCGATGGCGCTGCGATGGCAGCCTGTTACGCGACCGACGCGACGTTTTCTGATCCGGTTTTCACCGGTTTGAAAAATGGCGAGCCCGGCAAAATGTGGCGCATGTTGACCACACGCGGCAAAGACATGACGGTGGTGTTTGACGGCATCGAAGCCAACGACGCCACCGGCAAGGCACACTGGGTCGCCACCTACACGTTCTCTGCAACCGGCAACAAGGTGGTGAACGATATTCAAGCCAATTTCACCTTTGACAACGGCAAAATCAAAACCCACGTTGACCACTTTGATCTGTACAAGTGGATGCGCCAGGCGCTCGGCCTGAAGGGCGTATTGCTGGGCTGGATGCCCCCGGTGCAGGCCAAACTGCGCCAGACCGCGCGCGCCGGGCTGGACGCCTTCAATGCTTAAAGTACTAAGGTAAATAGGCCTAAGGCCGTCGAAACATATAGATAGTTCGATATCTTTTATATAGCATCCATATTTTCATGACCACTCAAAACTTGGGCATCATCATGCACGGCGTCACCGGCCGCATGGGGCTGAACCAGCATTTGATCCGCTCGATCCTGGCGATTCGACAACAAGGTGGCGTGACACTTTCCGACGGCAGCAAGGTCATGCCGGACCCGATTTTGATTGGCCGCAACGCCGAAAAAATCGAAGCGCTGGCCAAAACCCACGGCATCACCCGCTGGGGCAGCGACCTCGACGCGGCGCTGGCGAACCCGGCAGACACCGTTTTTTTTGACGCCGGCACGACGCAAATGCGCCCGGCGCTGTTGGCCAAAGCGATTCGCGCCGGCAAACACGTGTATTGCGAAAAACCAATCGCCACCAACCTGAACGAGGCGCTTCAAACCGTGCGCCTGGCCGAAGCAGCGCACCAAAAATCTGGCCTGAAACACGGCGTGGTGCAAGACAAACTTTTCCTGCCCGGCCTGCGCAAACTTGACCTGTTGCGCCGCGCCGGCTTCTTTGGACGAATTTTGAGCGTGCGCATCGAGTTTGGTTATTGGGTGTTTGAAGGCGACCTGCAGCCGATCCAGCGCCCGAGCTGGAACTACCGCCTTGAGGATGGCGGCGGCATCATCCTGGACATGGTCTGCCACTGGCGCTACGTGCTGGACAACCTGTTTGGCGAGGTGCAATCGGTCTCCTGCCTGGGCGCCACCCACATCCCCACGCGCTGGGACGAAGCCGGCAAACCCTACCAGGCGACAGCCGACGACG
>JANNYX010000665.1:0-4351 GCA_031410295.1 Rhodoferax sp. | reverse complement strand
CGGTTGCGGTCTTTCATGGCCCGCTCGACCTCGCGTTTGCCTTCGCGGTCCTTGATGGTGTCGCGTTTGTCGTGTTCACCTTTGCCCTTGGCCAAAGCCACTTCGCATTTTATTTTTCCGGCTTTCCAGTGCAGGTTGATGGGCACCAGCGTGTAGCCTTTTTGTTCAACCTTGCCGGTGAGGCGTTTGATTTCCTCTTTGTGCAACAGAAGTTTTTTGGTGCGAACCTTGTCCGGGCTGATGTGGGTAGACGCCGTGCCCAGCGGGTTGATCTGCAGGCCGATGATGAACATCTCGCCATTGCGGATCACCACATAACCATCGGTCAGCTGCACCTTGCCTTCGCGCAGCGACTTCACCTCCCAGCCTTCGAGCACCAGGCCGGCTTCAAACCGCTCCTCGAAAAAGTAGTTGTAGGCGGCTTTCTTGTTGTCGGCAATGCGCGAATTCGCGGGTGTCTTGCGGGCAGATGCAGTGTCGGGTTTTTTGGCCATGAAGGAGATATTTACAATTCGCAAGCGCACCCGCATTCTATGAAAACAATCGAGAAGTCCGTCCTGATCTGGTACAGCCCTGCCCAGATGTACAAACTGGTGACCGCTGTGGCCGACTATCCGAAGTTTTTGCCCTGGTGCGACCATGCCGACGTGTTGTCCTCCAGTCCGCGGGGCATGACGGCCGAAATCGGCATTTCGTTTGGCGGCATACGTCAGACATTCACCACGAAAAACACCCATGTTGAGGGCCGCCAGGTCAAACTGCGGCTGATCAATGGCCCGTTTTCAAAACTCGACGGGCAGTGGAATTTTCTGCCCCTGGGCGATGGCAGCCAGCGCGCCTGCAAAATTGAGCTGACGCTGACTTACGGTTTCGACAATGCAGCGATGGACCTTTTGGTGGGCCCGGTATTTGACTCCATAGCTGACAGTCTTGTCGATGCCTTTGTGAAACGCGCCGAACAGGTTTATGCAACGCCATGACCAGCCCGTTTACCGTGTCTACCTTGTCTACCCTGCCTACCCCAGCTGCCTTACCTGTCGCGCCTGCCATGCCTGCCATGCCTGCCGTGCCCACCGTGCGCGTCACGCTGGTTTATTCACCCGCAGCACGTCAGGTGCGGGAGCTTGATTTGACCTTGCCCGCAGGCAGCACGGTGGCCCAAGCGCTTGCGGCCAGCGGCCTTGCCCGGACCTTCCCCGAAATTTCGTGCGAGACATTGCAGTTAGGCGTTTGGGGCCGTAAAGCGCAGGCCGACCAGGTTTTGCTGGACAAGAACCGCGTCGAGATTTACCGCGCCTTGAAGGTTGACCCCAAAGTTGCGCGGCGCGAACGGTTTGCGAAGCAGGGGGCGAAAAAAGCCGGCTTGTTCAAGCAACGCCGCGCAGGCGCCAAACCGGGTTATTAAGCTCAGGAGCAATCGGACGTCATCACGCCCTGAACACGTTTGACTTCGGCGGCACGACCAGCATCGTCCATCACCTCGCGCTCGCCTTTGGCGTTGCTGCTGGCTATGCGTATGCCGGAATCCAGCGTCGCTTTGGCCTGTTTGGCCAGTGCGCAGTTGTCCGCTTTGGCTTTGGCGACACGGTCTTGGTCAACTTTGCGTTTGGCAGCCTCGGCATCGGTGGCTTTTTTCTTTTTCTCTTCGAGCTCTTTGTCAACGGCGGAAAGTTTCGGCAGGTTGCCCGCAGCCGTGCCAGACGCAGCAGACGCCGCTGGTGACGCAGCCGTTGTCGCCACCGCTTGCGGATTACCGGCAGCGTCAGGTGCGGCGGTTGCGGCTACGCCAGCAGCAGGTGCCGCAACAGCCTGCCCGCCCGGGCGTTTGAGGATGTTTTTCTCCAGTACGTCGACCGGTGGCGGACGATCGCTGTAAACCTTGCGGCCGCCTTTGTCCAGCCATTGCCATTGCGCCTGAGCCGACACGGCACCCAGCAAAGCAATAACTGCGAGCAGGCGCCGGTACCGGATGGGGGAAAACAGGGCAGGGAAGCGGTGGGTGATGGGCATGCTTGAAGTTTATCGCTGTCACTGCCAAACGCCAATCGACGCCGTCCCGTTGACCGTGCAGATTGCGCCGTTCGTCGCCTCAAGACACAAAATCAGGCCCGATCAGACGGGTACAATTGATTTTTTGGAGCTCAAGCATGCGCCTTCTTGGCAAAGCGCTCACCTTCGACGACGTGTTGTTGGTGCCAGCGTACTCCCAGGTCCTGCCCAAGGACACCTCACTTTCCACCCGTTTCTCCCGCAACATTTCCTTGAACCTGCCCCTGGTTTCAGCGGCAATGGACACCGTCACTGAAGCACGCCTGGCGATCGCCATGGCGCAGGAAGGCGGCATTGGCATCGTGCACAAAAACCTCACAGCCAAAGAGCAGGCGGCGCAGGTGGCCAAAGTCAAACGTTATGAATCCGGCGTGTTGCGTGACCCGGTGGTCATTACCCCTGCCCACACCGTGCGCCAGGTGTTGGCGCTCTCTGAGCAGCTCGGTATATCGGGCTTTCCGGTGTGTGATGGTGGCAAGGTGGTCGGCATCGTCACCAGCCGCGACCTGCGTTTTGAAACCCGTTATGACGTGCCCGTGAGCCAAATCATGACGCAGCGTGAAAAGCTGGTGACGGTACAGGAAAGCGACGCCACCACGCCGGCGCAAGCCAAGGCCTTGCTGAACAAGCACAAGCTGGAGCGGCTCTTGGTCGTCAATCCGGCGTTTGAGCTCAAAGGCATCATCACCGTCAAAGACATCACCAAACAGACCAGTTTTCCCAACGCGGCGCGCGACCCGCATGGCCATTTGCGGGTGGGCGCAGCGGTGGGTGTGGGCGAGGGCACCGAAGAGCGTGTTGAAGCACTCGTGCGCGCCGGGGTGGACGCGCTGGTGGTCGACACCGCTCACGGCCACAGCCACGGCGTGATCGAGCGCGTGCGCTGGGTCAAAAAGAATTACCCGCACATCGATGTGATCGGCGGGAACATTGCCACTGGCGCGGCGGCACGTGCCTTGGTCGAAGCTGGCGCGGACGCGGTGAAAGTCGGCATTGGTCCAGGCAGCATCTGCACTACGCGCATCGTCGCCGGTGTGGGCGTGCCGCAGATCATGGCGATTGACAGCGTGGCCACGGCGTTGCAGGGCACGGGTGTGCCCTTGATCGCCGATGGCGGCATCCGTTACAGCGGCGACATCGCCAAAGCCATCGCCGCCGGCGCCAGCACGGTGATGATGGGCGGCATGTTCGCTGGCACCGAAGAAGCGCCCGGTGAAATCGTGCTGTTCCAGGGCCGCAGCTACAAGAGTTACCGGGGAATGGGCAGCATTGGCGCGATGGAGCAAGGCAGCGCCGACCGCTATTTTCAGGAATCCACCAGCGGCAACCCGAATGCCGACAAGCTGGTGCCCGAAGGCATCGAAGGCCGTGTGCCCTACAAAGGTTCGATGGTCTCCATCATTTACCAGATGGCCGGCGGCGTTCGCGCCAGCATGGGTTATTGCGGCTGCGCGACGATCGAGGACATGAAAAACAAGGCCGAGTTTGTCGAGATCACCTCGGCGGGCATCCGCGAGAGCCACGTGCATGACGTGCAGATCACCAAAGAGGCGCCCAACTATCGCGCAGATTAATTGGCATAGGTATCAAGTTTTAGGCTTTGGCACAGCAAACCGGCAAACTGCATAAAAGAAATGGGATTAGGCCGTCGAATCATATGAATAGTTTGCTATATTAGTAATAGCTAATCTCAGTCCCGCCCGGCACGAAAGCCATGCACCATAAAATCCTCGTCCTCGATTTCGGCTCACAAGTCACCCAGCTCATCGCCCGGCGCGTGCGCGAGGCGCATGTGTATTGCGAAGTGCACTCCTGCGACGTGAGTGACGACTGGGTGCGCGACTACGCCCGCGACGGCTCCCTGAAGGGCGTGATCCTCTCCGGCAGCCACGCGAGTTTGTGGGAAGACGAAAGCTTGCGCGCGCCGCAAGCGGTGTTTGAGCTCGGTGTACCGGTGCTGGGCATCTGTTTTGGCATGTACGCCATCGCGGCGGCGCTGGGCGGCAAGGTCGAGGGTGGCCATGGACGCGAATTTGGATTTGCCCAGGTGAGGGCGCGCGGGCACACGCGGCTGCTGGACGGCATTGCCGACACCACATTGCCCGAAGGCCACGGCCTCTTGAACGTCTGGATGAGCCACGGCGACAACGTGGTCGAGATGCCTGCCGGCTTCAAGCTGATGGCCAGCACTGAAAGTTGCCCCATCGCCGGTATGGCCGACGAGGCGCGTGGTTTTTATGCAGTTTGCCGATTTGCTGTGCCAAAGCCTAAAACTTGATACCTATGCCAATTAATCTGCGCG
>JANNYX010000664.1:0-4848 GCA_031410295.1 Rhodoferax sp. | reverse complement strand
CTGTTTCGCTCGCTGGCGCAAGACCAGCATGAACGCGCGATTGGCATTGTGTTGTCAGGCACCGGCAGTGACGGCACGCTGGGTGTGCGCGCCATCAAGGGTGGCGGCGGTATGGTGATCGCACAAAATGCCGCATCGACTGAATTTGATGGCATGCCGCGCAGCGCGATGGCGACCGGTTTGGTGGACTTTGAGTTGCCACCCGCCGAAATGGCCGCGCAGCTCCTCGCCTACACCGCGCGGGTTTTCGGCAAGGCCGTCCAGCCGGACGCCCCAATGCCATCGAAATCCGACAGCGCACTGAAAAAAATACTGATCTTGCTGCGCGCCCAGACCGGGCATGACTTTACCCAATACAAACCCAATACCATCAACCGCCGCATTGAACGGCGCATGGCCGTGCATCAGCTTGACATGATCGACGCGTACGTCAAGTACCTGCAGCAGACCCCGGTCGAAGTGGAGTCCCTTTTTCGGGATTTGTTGATTGGCGTCACCAATTTCTTTCGCGACCCCGACGCCTTCAAGGCGCTGGAGGAGCAGGTTATTCCAAAGTTGTTTGAGGGCAAGCCAGCCGGCTCGGTCATTCGCGCCTGGGTTGCGGGGTGTTCCACCGGAGAAGAGGCGTATTCAATCGCCATCTTGCTGCAAGAGCGTCTGGCCCAGCTTAAGGCCGGCTTCAAAGTGCAGGTTTTTGCTACCGATATCGACAGCCGGGCCATCGCTGCGGCGCGTGCCGGTCTGTACCCGGTCGGCATTGGCGGAGACATCTCGCCCGAACGCCTGGCGCGTTTCTTCACCGCTGAACCCGACGGAACTGCCTACCGCGTGCACAAGAGCATTCGGGACATGCTGATTTTTTCAGAACACAACGTCGCCAAGGACCCGCCATTTTCCAAAGTAGATCTGATCAGTTGCCGCAACCTGTTGATCTACATGGAATCCGACCTGCAAAAGAAGTTGATCTCGTTGTTTCACTATTCGCTGGTGCCCGGGGGTTCGCTGTTTCTGGGCACTTCGGAATCGGTTGGTGAATATGCCAGCCTGTTCGGCGCGTCAGACCGCAAACACAAGCTGTACCAGCGCAAGGAAGATTTTCAGGGCGCCAGGCAGGCTGCGCTCGACCGTTTCCTGGCACATTCCAGGCCGCGTGTTGCAAAGGATTTGGCCCTGCCCCTGGCCAGTGACAAGACATCCCGCGCTGGCCGCTCGCCGCTGCGCGAACTCACCGAACAAACCTTGTTGCAGCAAATTGTCCAGGTGGGCGCGTTGGTCAATAGCAACGGCGACATCCTGTACCTGCATGGGCGCACCGGCATGTATCTGGAACCGGCCCAAGGGGACGCGGGCATCAACAACATTTTGCGGATGGCGCGTGAAGGGCTCAAACGCGAGCTCAGTTTGGCCTTGCAAAAGGCGGTATTTGGCAAGGCGGTGGTGCGCCTGCCGGGCCTGCGCGTCAAAACCAACGGGCACTTCAGCCACGTCAACCTGAGTGTTTGCCCGATCGCCTCCAGCGCCAGCGTGCAACTGGATGCACCTCTGTTCCTGGTGATGCTGGAAGAAGCACGGGCGCCCGATGTGCCAGCCGGCCAGCCGGAACTCGCAGTGCCGGTCTCGCCGTTGCAAAAGGACCAACAAGGTGCCGCTGCACCGGCGCGCGCCGAGCCTATCGACAACCAGGCCAATGCGCAAATCGCCGAGCTTACCGAAGAGTTGCGCGCCAAAGAAGAGTACCTGCACGCCGCCAATGAAGCGCTCGAAACCTCCAATGAAGAGTTGAAATCGTCCAACGAGGAAATGCAGTCGGTCAACGAAGAATTGCAGTCGACCAACGAGGAGATGGAAACCTCGAAAGAAGAATTGCAGTCGATCAACGAGGAGTTGGCCACCGTCAACACAGAATTGCAGGCCAAGGTTGCAGATTTATCACGCGCCAACAATGACATGAACAACCTGCTGGCCGGCACCGGCATCGGCACCATCTTTGTTGACCACCAATTGCGCATCCTGCGGTTCACGCCAGCCGTGGCGCAGATCACCAACCTGATCTTGTCCGATGTCGGGCGCCCGGTGGGCCATATCGTCTCCAATCTTTTGGGCTATGACGGTCTGGTCAATGATGTGCACGCGGTGCTGAAGACTTTGATCCCAAAAGAAATCACCGTGCAAACGAATCAAGACAAGTATTTCACGCTGCGCATCCTGCCCTACCGCACTCTGGACAACGTGATCGAGGGCGCGGTGATCACCTTTGTTGATATTTCTGAAACGGTTCGCACCCGTGAAGCTCTGCACAAAGCCAATGAATTGCTGCGCCTGGCCGTGGTGGTGCGCGATGCCTATGACGCCATCACTGTGATTGACCTGGAAGGCCGCACCCTCGCCTGGAATCCGGGCGCGGTGCGGATGTATGGCTGGAGCGAGGCCGAGGCGCTGGCAACGAATGTGCGCGAGCGCATCCCGAAGGAGTTTCAGGAGCAAGCTTTGGATCGCATGCGCCAGCTTGGGCTGGGGGCCAGCCTGGAGCCTTATCAGACCCAGCGGCTGGCTAAAGACGGCAAGCCGCTTGCGGTCACCGTGACGTCGACCGCCTTGATCAATGAACACGGCCGCGCCTATGGCATTGCCACCACCGAACGATTGAGTCAACGCCGTGCCAACACTTGAAGACAAGTCAGCCGACCTGCGCACCCGGGCAGAGGTGATCGCTGGCGAGCAGCCAAAGGCACTCTCCAACGGCGGCGAGGTGTCCTCGCCCGCCGCGATGCAAAAAACCTTGCATGAACTCAAGGTGTACCAGATCGAGCTGGAGATGCAAAACGAAGAGTTGCGCCGCGCCCAGCTTCAGCTGGACAACGAGCGCGCGCGTTATTTCGACCTGTATGACCTGGCGCCGGTGGGTTACCTTGCCTTGAATGAGGCCGGCTTGATTTTGCAATCCAACCTGAAAGCGGCCAGTTTGTTGGGGCTGGCGCGCAGTGAGCTGGTCAACCGGCCCATCAGCCGTTTTATCGCCAAGGACAGCCAGGACGCCTATTACCAGTTGCGCCGGCAATTGTTTGAGACCGGGAAAACCGAACAATGTGACCTGCAAATGGTGACCAGCCTGGGCGCCAAGGTCTGGGTGCAGCTGACGACCGCAGCGGAGCCGGCCGCGGGCGACGGACAGAGGCTTCGCATTGTCATCAACGATATCTCAGAGCGCAAACAGGCCGAAGAATCCTTGTATGACTCTGAAGAGCGGTACCGCACCTTGTTCAATTCAATGGACGAGGGTTTTGCCATTATTGAAGTGATTTTCAATGGCGCCGGCAATCCGGTTGATTTCAAATATCTGGATGTGAATCCGAGCTTCGAGAAGCAGTGCGGCATGCAAGACGTGCTTGGAAAAAACATCATTGAAATTCTTCCGGATGTCGAGAGTTTTTGGCTTGAAAACTATGGCAGGGTTGCGTTGACGGGCGACGCCAAGCGGTTTACCGGTGAGGTCAAGAATTTGGGCCGCTGGTTCGACGTTTTCGCATTTCGAATCGGATCGCCCCTCGCGCATCGCGTCGCCGCCATCTTCAACGACGTTACAGCGGTCCGGCGCGCCGAAGCCGACCGGCTGTTTCTTGACCAATCGTTGGAGCAGAAAAACGCCGAGCTTGAGCGCGCGACCCAGGTGGCGGAAAAAGCCAATCAAGCCAAGTCAGACTTTTTGTCCAAGATGAGCCATGAGTTGCGCACGCCGCTCACGGCGATTCTTGGTTTTGCCCAGCTGATGGAGGCGGGTTCTCCTGCGCCCACCATGTCACAAAAACGCAGCCTGGAGCAAATCCTCAAGGCCGGTTGGTACCTGCTGGAGCTGATCAATGAAGTGCTCGACCTCGCCGTGATTGAGTCCGGCAAACTGGCCTTGTCAATCCAGGCCGTCTCGGTGGCCAGCCTGCTGATGGAGTGTGAAGCGATGGTTGAACCCCAGGCAAAACAGCGCGGCGTCAGCGTTCGTTTTGAGAAATCGCGAACAGCCTATTTTGTGTTGGCTGATCGTATTCGCCTCAAGCAGGCGATCATCAACCTGTTGTCCAACGCCATCAAATACAACCGGGCGGGTGGCGCCGTGACGCTCAAATTCAATGGCGATGATCCAAAACGCCTGCGCATCTGTGTAGAGGACACCGGTGAGGGCTTGCGGCCAGACCAGATCTCGCAACTCTTTCAGCCGTTCCACCGGCTCGGGCACCGGGGCTACGCCGAACAACCCGGCACGGGCATTGGCCTGGTGATGACCAAGCACCTTCTCGAATTGATGGGCGGTGAATTGGGCGTCTCAAGCGAGGCCGGAAAAGGCAGCATTTTCTGGATCGACCTGGACCAGGTGAGTGAACAGCAGTTTCACCGGGAGGTTGAAGCCCGGGCCAAAGCGGCGGAAGATCTCGATGCGGGCTCCAGGATCGATATCGGCGTTGAGGGTGTCTCGGTTTCCACGCACCTTTACACCCTCCTGTTGGTGGGTGGCGACCCCAGCACCTTGATGCTGATGAAGGGTATTTTGGCAAGCCGGCCAGAGATTCGGCTGCACAGCACACCCAATGGCGCAAGCGTTTCTGAAAAGGCGCGCGCTGTCAGGCCCGATGTGATCTTGATCGACAGCGAGCTGCCCGATATCAGCGCCAGCGATGCGATGGAAATTTTGCGCAATGACCCTGGCTTGACCCAGATCCCGGTGCTTGCGTTGAGCGCCAACGCCATGTCGCAAGATATTGAAAATGCGCTGGCCGCCGGCTACTTCAGGTACGTGACCAAACCCTTCCGGATCAACGAATTCATGGGCACCCTGGATCTGGCGCTGGAATTTGGGCA
>JANNYX010000663.1:0-3211 GCA_031410295.1 Rhodoferax sp. | reverse complement strand
AGCAAAAATGCGCCCCCTCGGGGGGCAGGGAGCTACACGCAGTGAGCGATCGTGGGGGCCGGTTTTTGCGCCGGGCCGTCCCAAGCAAAAATGCGCCCCCTCGGGGGGCAGGGAGCTACACGCAGTGAGCGAGCGTGGGGGCCGGTTCCCACCTCGTTATGATGGAAGCATGAGTTTCTCGGCAATTCTTTTGGCCTTGCTGCTGGAGCAGGCCAGGCCCTTGGGGCCTGGCAACGGCGTGCACGCCGCCATGCGCGCATGGGTGCGCATGGCGCGACTCAACTTCGACGCCGGGCGTCACCCCCATGCCGGCCTGGCCTGGAGTGTTGCCGTGCTTTTGCCCACGCTGGTGGCGCTGGCAATCCACTGGCTGCTGGCGACTACGGTTGGCTGGTTTTTTGCGGTGTTGTGGAGTGTCGCCGTGTTGTACATCAGCCTGGGTTTCCGTCAATTCAGCCACCATTTCACGGAAATCCGGGATGCGCTGGAAGCCGGGGACGACCGGGAAGCACAACGCCTGCTGGCGGCCTGGCGTCAGGTTGAGTCACAGGAATTGGGCACCAGCGAAATAGTTCGCCAGGTGATTGAGCACTCGGTGTTGGCCGCCCACCGTCATGTGTTTGGGGTACTCGCCTGGTATTCGGTCCTGGCCGCGTTGGGCTTGGGGCCGGCGGGCGCGGTGTTTTACCGTTTGAGCGAATTTGTGCCTCGGTACTGGTCGCACCAGGGCGGGGCGCAGCTTCATCCCGTAAGCGCAGCGCTTCTGAATACGTCGTCGCATATCTGGAACCTCATTGATTGGGTTCCCGCACGCATCACGGCCTTGGGGTTTGCGGTGGTGGGCAGTTTTGAAGACGCCATCGACGCCTGGCGCACCTATGCCCAACAAAGCGATGGCATATCCGATCAGGACGGCATCATCCTGGCCGCGACGTCTGGCGCCGTCAACGTGCGCCTTGGCAGCGAGACGCCGGCACCTTCTTCCGAGTCGAGCGGCCCGGCTCAAACAGTAGGCCAGGCGCCGCAACTCGGACATTTGCGCAGCATCGTGGGTCTGGTCTGGCGCTCCGTCGTCTTGTGGATGGTGTTGCTGGCATTGCTTAGCCTGGCCAAGTTGTTGGGCTGAAGCGCCAGACCCTGACCAGTACGCGTTCGTTCGCCGGTCAGCTCAATTCGGCAAATAGCCGGCTGTAGATCTGGTAACGGCTGGGGCTGATGTGGTCGCTGGTACAGCTGGCCTCGTCAACCGAAACTGCAGCCATGACACCGCAGCCAGGTTCGTGCAAGTGGGTGCAGTTGTAGAACTTGCAACGCGCCACGTGAGGTTTCAGATCCGGCATGTAAGCCGCAAGCTGGGCCGGGTCAATGTAGCTGAGGCCGAATTCCTGGAAGCCGGGCGAGTCGATCAGCCCTGTGGTTTTAAGCTTGCCGGCACCTTCTTCAACCCAATACCAGGTGGTGCTGGTGGTCGTGTGTTTTCCGGAATTCAGGGCTCGTGAAATTTCACCGGTTTGCGCCAGCGCGTCCGGGCACAGCAGGTTGATCAGCGTGCTTTTGCCGGCGCCCGAAGGGCCCAACACCAAGGTGTTTTTGCCGTGCAGCAACTTGAGCAACTCGGCCCGGTCGACCTCGCCCGAGCGTTTCAGCGACAAGGGCAACACCCCGTACTTCATTTGCCGATACGGCAGCAAACGTTGCCAGGCGCGTTCAAAAGGCTCGACCAGGTCGCTCTTGTTCAGGGCGATGATCGGCAGGATGTGCTCAGCCTCGGCAGCGATCAAGGCCCGGGAAAGTTGGCTTGCGGAAAATTCGGGATCTGCCGCGACCAAAATCAGGACTTGATCCAGATTCGCAGCGAACGACTTGATGCGTACTTCATCCTGACGGTAAAACAGGTTGCGTCGGGGCTCGATCTTTTCGATGGTGCCCTCATCCCCCGTGGCCTGCCACAGGACGCGGTCGCCCACCACCCCCTGGCTTTTTTTGCCACGCGAATGGCAGATGAGGCGCCGCCCGCCAGGTGTTTCGACCAGAAAATGCCGACCATGGTTGGAAACAATCAAGCCGGCTTCAAGTTGCCTCGCTGTCATGCCAGCAGGGCGTCAATTTGTGTGGCGCAGTCAAAATCGGTGGAGGAGATGCCCGCCACGTCGTGCGTGTTCAAACGGACCGTGCAGCGGTTGTAGCGCACTGACAAATCTGGATGGTGATCTTGCCGGTGTGCGACCAGGGCTACGCCGTTGACGAAGGCCATCGTCTCAAAATAATCCTTAAAGTGAAAGCTCTTTTCGATGGCCACCGATGACCCATCGCCGTCGAGTTTCCAGCCGTCCAGAAGCGCCAGTTTTGCTACAAGTTCAGTAGCAAACAATGCACGTCTTTTGACGGTCTTCCAGTCTTTTTTATTGAAGTCTGTGGTCAATGGGTCTTCCGTACCAAGGTGCCAGACGCTCAGGCGGCCATGCGCGTCAATCGCTCACTTGCCGGCGGATGTGAATAGTAGAACTTCACATACAGTGGGTCGGGCGTGAGGGTCGAGGCGTTGTCTTCATATAGCTTGAGCAAGGCCGTTGACAGGTCCGCGCCGCTGGTTTGTCTGACTGCATAAGCATCGGCCTCGAACTCATGTTTGCGCGACAAACGGGAAAAGAGTGGCGACAGGAAAAAACTGAATACCGGCACCACCATCATGAACAGCAGCAATGCCAGAGCATCATTCGGGCCGGGCAGATTGGGGTTGACGCCAAGCCCGCCATAAAACCAGGCTTGGGTGGCCAGCCAACCCAACAGGGCAAAGCCGGCAAGGCTCATTGCAAACATCGCAGCAATGCGTTTGATGACGTGTTTGTGTTTGAAATGACCGAGTTCATGGGCCAGAACGGCGTCAACTTCGGCGGCGCTCAGCTTGGCCAGAAGTGTGTCGTAAAACACCACCCGTTTGGACGCGCCAAAGCCGGTGAAGTAGGCGTTGGCGTGGGCACTGCGTTTGCTGCCGTCCATCACGAACAGGCCCTTGGCGGCGAAACCGCAACGTTGCATCAGCGCCGTGACGCGGGTTTTCAGTGTTTCGTCCTCCAGCGGTTTGAACTTGTTGAACAAAGGCGCAATGAAGGTGGGGTAGATCAACAGGAGCAGCAGGTTGAGTGCCATCCACAAGCCCCAGGCCCACAACCACCACAGGCTGCCCAGGGCGCCCATCACCCAGAGGATC
>JANNYX010000662.1:0-4523 GCA_031410295.1 Rhodoferax sp. | reverse complement strand
TGGGCCTGGATTTTCACCATTCCCGCCAGCGGTTTTATGGCGATGGTGGCATATTGGCTCAGCCTGCAAATTTTTTAGAAACGCATTCGCCGGTGGCGAAATCCTGCCCTTCGTAAAAGCACCCACCTAAAAATTACCGATCAATTGGCGCAAGGCGCAACGGCAGGCTTTTGTCATTGCGAGAGTTTTTTGGATTCCGCGACCTGATAGTCAAAATACGCCTGGAAGCTGAAGGCAAAACTGGCGATCAAGGCCGTTGCGCCCACCATCAATGACAACACCACGGCGCCGATGGTGAACCAGTTGGTGTGGCCTGCTGGCGCTTCCAGACCCAGCTTTGGATTGAAGCGTGAATTCCACTTTTCGGGTGTCATCAGGCCATAAACAATCGCCATCAAGGCGCAGCCTGACACGGTGAAACCCAAGAGGGGAATCAGCACCCAGCTGATCCGGTCATTCAGGCCAAATTGCTGCACCCGCTCGACGCCGTAGAGCCCCAGGGCAGTGGGAATCGGTAGCAACCAGCCCAGCATATCGGAGAAGCCAAAGAGATAAAAGCGGTGCAGGCCCAGCGGGCCGCCGAGAAAACTCAGCCAGGCGGCTAATGTCTTGTTTTTCATGCAGGTTTCGTGCCAGTCGCCAGTGGTGTTTCGGGCGCTGTGGTGTCACCGAAACCCAGCGCCTTTTCCATCAGCACCACGTCCAGCCAGCGGCCAAACTTCCAGCCGCAGGACTTGAGCACGCCCACATCGGTGAAGCCGGCCGACCGGTGGACGCCGACCGAACCCAAATTGCTGGAATCTCCGATGACCGCAATAAGCTTGCGCACGCCCGCGCGTTGCGCCTTAGCCGCCAACTCGGCCAGCAGTGCGCGTCCCAATCCCTTGCCATGCGCGTCGTGGGCCACGTAAACCGAGTCCTCGGCCGAAAAGCGGTAGGCCGGACGCGGCTTGAACCAGCTGCAATACGCAAAACCGACGGCCTGGCCATTTGCCTCGGCCACCAGATAGGGCAGGCCTTTGGCCAGAACATCGCCACGGCGCGCGGCCATTTCTGCCAAAGCCGGCGCTTCAGTCTCAAAGGTGCCGGTGCCGTGCAGCACATGGTGGCCGTAAATTGCGGTGATGGCGGGCAAGTCGTCGTCTCGGCTGTCGCGGATGATGGTCATGGGACAAGGTCAGGCTATAATGGAAAGCTTTCCAGAGTGTCGCTGGCCGGGTGGCCATGTCGCGTGTCTCAAACTCTGGGACAGATGTCGGATTCTAGGTGCCTGCGGCGTATCTACATTGGTTGCCGGCCGGACTCATTCAATTGAGCCGTCCTGGCTCACCGGTGGTCGTGGCCCAAAAGATTTGACCCTTGAATTGGAATACAACATGGTCGTCATCCGACTCGCCCGTGGCGGTGCAAAAGCACGCCCGTTTTTCAACATAGTGGTGGCTGACAAGCGCACCCGCCGCGATGGCCGCTTTATCGAACGCATTGGTTTTTACAACCCGATCGCCACCGAAAAAGAAGAGAGCATCCGGGTCGCACAGGACCGCCTGACGTACTGGCGCGGTGTCGGTGCGCAGGCTTCCCCGACGGTCGAGCGTCTGATTGCCCAAGCTGCCAAAAAGGTCGCCACCTAACACGCGTTCACGCGTCTCGCTTCGCCGTTCTCGGGAAGCAAAGCTTCCTTGGGGCGGCACAGACGGGTTGTGAAAACCTAGTTTGGAAAAACGCCGTGTTGACACAACTTGAAGCCGCTCAACTGCCAGCCGATGCCATCGAAGTAGGGCGCATTCAGGACGCCTGGGGCGTCAAGGGCTGGTTCAAGGTATTGCCGCACAGCGCCGATCCGCAGGCGCTGTTTTCATCCAAGCGCTGGTTCATTTTGCCGTCTGAAAGAGGCGAAAAGACGTTCACTGGCGTGCTCAAACTCGCCATCCGCGAGGCCAAGACCCATTCGGATTCGGTGGTCGCCACGGCGCAGGACATTGACGACCGCAGTGCCGCAGAGGCGCTCAGGGGCGCCCGTATTTTTGTTGCGCGCTCAAGCTTCCCGACGGCTGACAAAGACGAGTATTACTGGGTCGATCTGATCGGTCTGGACGTGGTGAACCGCGCGGGTCTGGCCCTGGGTCAGGTCAAAGATCTACTTTCGACTGGTCCGCAAACGGTGCTCGTGCTCGAATTTTCTGCAGAGGGCGCGACACAGGAGCGGATGATTCCATTTGTCGCCGCATTTGTTGACGATGTCGATCTGAGGGCGCGCAAAATCACGGTCGACTGGCAACCCGACTATTAGAGCCGCTTCAACCATGCGCTTTGACGTTGTCACACTTTTCGCGGAACTGTTTGTGCCGTTTTTGACGACAGGGGTGACCCGACGTGCGTTTGAATCCGGTCAGGTTGAAGTGAAATTCAGCAATCCTCGCGATTTCGGCGCTGGCAACTACCGCCGTGTCGATGACCGTTCTTTTGGTGGCGGTCCGGGCATGGTCATGATGGCCGAACCATTGGCCCGATCTATCGAAAGTGTCCGTGCGACGCGACAGGACCCGGTGCCTGTGGTGCTTTTTTCGCCAATCGGCAAACCACTGAATCACACCACCGTTCGACGCTGGGCCGATAGCCAGGGTGCGATTCTGGTGTGCGGCCGTTACGAAGGTGTCGACCAACGCTTTGTTGACGAGTTCGTCACGGAACAAATCAGCCTCGGTGACTTCGTTTTGTCAGGCGGCGAAATTGCGGCCATGGCGCTGCTGGATGCTGTTGCCCGCCTGCAACCCGGTGTTTTGGGCGACGCCGACAGCCACGCGCAGGACAGTTTCAACCCGGCACTGGATGGTTTGCTGGACTGCCCGCACTTCACCCGGCCGGAGGAATGGCGCGGAAAATCGGTACCACCGGAGTTGTTGTCTGGACACCACGAGCAGATCGCGCAATGGCGCCACGACCAGCGTTTGAAGTTGACCGCCGTGCAGCGTCCTGACCTGATCATCAAGGCCAGGCAAATGGGTTTGCTCAGCCTGCAAGACGAAGCCACCCTTCGGGCCTGGTGCGTGTAGTCGGGCGAGACCCAGCGTCCGGCTTCCAAGGGCGCGTCATCGCCTGTATGCCACGCTGGATTCGTACAAGCTATAATGGAAGGCTAACCGATCCTCTGTCCGGTCGCTCTTCAGGCAAAGTTATTTCAGCTTGCAAAGGGCCATTTGTGTCATCCCGACGCTGACGCGCACAAGATCACCAAAGGTAAATCATGAATCTGATCCAGACCCTCGAGCAGGAAGAAATTGCCCGCCTTGGTAAAAAAATTCCCGAATTCGCGCCGGGCGACACGGTTGTTGTGAGCGTCAATGTTGTTGAAGGCACGCGCAAACGGGTGCAGGCCTATGAAGGCGTGGTGATTGCCAAGCGCAATCGCGGCCTCAACAGCGGCTTCATCGTTCGCAAAATCTCAAGCGGCGAAGGGGTCGAGCGCACTTTCCAGACCTACAGTCCGCTGATTGCCGGCATTGAGGTCAAACGCCGCGGCGATGTGCGCCGCGCCAAGCTGTACTACCTGCGTGACCGCAGTGGTAAATCTGCACGCATTCGCGAAAAACTGCCAGCGCGTAAAGCAGCTGCGGAATAAGCCTCTGGCCCGCACTTTGCCTGTCTCAAGGGCCGCCGCAGCGTATGCTTTCGGCGGCTTTTTTATCGCAGGTGCACCCTCCTGATGAGCGCGATCTTTTGACTAAAACACCGCCTCTTCTGTCATTGTCAAGCTTGCCCAATTTTGACCCGCGCAAAGTGGCCGTGTCAGGGGTCGATTCGCATTTGCCTCGTGTTGCCGCAGCCTTGCTTCAGCCGCAGTCTTTACGCAGGCGGTTCACAAGTCCGCCGCAATGGCAACCAGAAGTGCGCGAAGAGCCAAAATATGCCGAACGATCGCCGATGCGCGCAGCCGTTCTGGTGCCGGTTGTCATGCGCGCAGAGCCGACCATTTTGTTGACCGAACGCACCGCGCACCTGTCCACGCATTCCGGCCAAATCGCCTTTCCCGGCGGAAAATCGGATGACGGGGATGTCGATGCAGCCGCCACAGCGCTGCGTGAGGCAGAAGAAGAGGTTGGCCTGTCCCACAAATTCGTTCAGGTCCTGGGAACCCTACCGGTGTACGTGACGGGTACGTCCTTCATCATCACGCCGGTGGTCGCGCTGGTGCAGCCAGGGTTTGATCTCCATCCAAACGCACACGAAGTGGCCGACGTATTTGAAGTACCGTTCGGTTTTCTGATGGATCCGGCCAACCACCAACGCCACCAAATGGAGGTCAACGGCATCCAGCGCGAGTGGTATTCCATGCCGTACAACCAGCCCGGGCAAGACCAGTCCCGTTTTATTTGGGGCGCAACGGCCGGTATGTTGCGCAACCTCTACCGGTTCTTGGCGGCCTGAGGTTTCGGCCGGGCCGCGCCGAAACAAAATCCGATACCTCGGGGGGGCAGGGAGCTACACGCAGTGGGCGAGCGTGGGGGCCGGTTTTTGCGCCGGGC
>JANNYX010000661.1:0-4565 GCA_031410295.1 Rhodoferax sp. | reverse complement strand
ATCAAGAGCCAGGTGGCGCGGGAGTGGCCGATCAGCATCGGCAACAGCACCGCGTGGATCACCGACGGAATGCCCACCGCGACTTCCGGCATGCCATACAGCCCGTGGCTGCTGCTGATGCGCAGGTCGCAGGCCGCCGCGACCTCCAGGCCGGCACCCAGCGTGTAACCCGATAACCGCGCGATCACGGGCGACGGAAAACTCCGGACTGCTTCGCACAGGTTCTTCAGTCGCGTGATAAAAGCCTCGGCGCTGGGCGGTGTCAGGTTGGCCATCTCGTGGATGTCGGCGCCGCCGATGAAGGCGTTGTCGCCGCTCCCGCGCAACACCAGCACACGCACGTCGCCGCGTTGTTTCAAATGGTCGATGGCCGCCGTCAATTGCAGAATCGCCGGGGTGCCGACGATGTTCAGTTGCTTGGCATTGCGCAACGTGAGGGTGGCGATTCCGCTGGCGTCGAGGCTTGCGGTTGCATGGTGGGTGTCGATGACGATGTTCATGGATTCGAGTATCGTGCGGCGTCCAGCCGAGTGTTGAAGGTAGAGACAGAAGTTCGCCTTGGGTTCATTGCGGTACAATGCTACACACAGCATTACATGTGGAGAAAATCATGTCTGACAAAACCGCCACCTTGAACCTTCGCCTGCCAGAGTCGCTGGTAGCGCAACTCGACCAACTGGCCAGCGCCACCCTGCGCACCAAGACCTTTCTTGTCACTGAGGCGCTTAAAACCTATGTTGAGAGTGAGTCCTGGCAGGTTCAAGACATTCACCAAGGGCTGGCTGAAGCGGATGCGGGCGACTTCGCAACCGAGCATGAAGTCAACGCCATGTTTGCCAAGCATGGCGCCTGAGCGATGTCATTGAAGTGGACGCGGGCGGCGCTTCATTCGGTTGACGAGATTGCCGCGTACATCGCCCGGGACAACCCGGCGCTGGCCACGTCCTTTGCGATCGGATTGAAAGAAAACATTGCAAGATTGCAATCTTTTCCGGGCATGGGCCGTGCAGGCCGAGTGCCAGGCACACGTGAGCTGGTGCTTCACAAAAATTACATTGCGATTTACCGCGTCAAAGGCGGTGACGTGGAGATTTTGCGGATTCAGCATGTGGCGCGGGATTTGTAACTTAAGCCGCAACGCAGGTTCGCCAAAGCCATTCCCGTTGCCGCTCCTGAGGCGGCAGGTGGCGCTTTTGCAAAGGGCTGATGCCGCCGTTGTTATTGGTTCAAGACAATTTCGAGCATCGCCCCTGGTGCAGCTCTGCACGCCAAACACCAGTTCACCCAGACCATGACGTCGATGTAACTTTCACCGCGTTCGATCTTAGAAATATACGATTGGCCAACGGCGAGTTTTTCTGCCATTTGGACCTGCGTCAGTCCTGCCTCCTTGCAAATGGCAATCAGCAACTCTCGCAATTGTTGGTATTTGGCATCATAAAGAGACGTTGGCACGCATTCGATGCTCTACCCGGATTTGGAATATTCCATTTAAGACTATTTGTTGCAAAATGACACACCTTGACAATTTCGTCGGGGCATCGGGAGAACAAATGTTTCGAACAGCAATGCTTGCGGCCTCGGTCGCTTTGGTGGCTTGTGGTGGCGGTGGCAGTGGAGGAAGTGGTGCAGCGGCACCAGTAGTGGCGGCTGCATCCGCCGAGGGTTTTTGGAACGGTACGGCCTCAACCGGCGCCCAAGTGGCTTTCGTCATTCTGGAAACTGGTGAAACATGGGGCCTTTATGCGTCTGCAGGCTCCATTGTCGGCGCGCTTTATGGCAATACGACCGTTAACGGTACATCGGTTTCTGGGAGCGGAAGTGACTTCAATCTGATCAGTCGTACGGTTGCAGCAGGCACCTTTACCGGCACTGTCGCGACAAAGACCTCGCTCAATATTTCGACCTCACTTGGCACGACACTGAATTCAACCTACGACACGTCCTACGATCAACCGGCTTCGTTGGCGTCACTTGCGGGCACTTATTCAGGCTCAGCGGTGACTGGTCGTACCTTACCTCAAGCGGCGACGGTCACAATTTCTGCCGCGGGTGCCGTAAGCTCAGTGGCGACAGGCTGCATAACCAGCGGCACGGCAACTCCCCGTGCGACAGGCAAGAATGTTTTCAACGTCAGCGTCACCTTTACCGGTGCGTCATGTGCTTTGGGCAACGGTGCTGTGGCAACTGGTATTGCAACATTCAATCCGGCCTCAAGGCAGTTGCTCTCGATGGCAATGAATGCCGCCAAGAGTGACGGGTTTATTTATGCCGGTACCCGTTAGGGCGGTTTAACGCCTTGGGGTGGTGATGGATTTGCGGGGGGTGATTTCGGGCAATTGGCCTTTGCTGGCGTGAAGGACTGACGCGGTCGAAGTTCACCTGAAATCCCGGCTCGCCGTGCCCAGCCGCCCGAGCATTGGCGTGAGATCTTGCAGGCGCCGGGCGATGACGTGGCGCACTTCACCCTTGCCCTGTTGGTCCTTTGAGCCGCTGCCATCGTCGCGTTGCCAGTCGCCATACACCGCCATCAGCCGTGAGCGCAGCAAGGCACTGCGCTGCTTCTCGCGCAGGGCTTTCCAGACGATCACGTTGATGTTGCCGGCCTCATCCTCCAGCGTGACAAACACCACCCCTTTGGCGGTTTGCGGCTGCTGGCGCATGGTGACGATGCCGCAGGTGGCCACCTGCCTGCCGCTGGGCAAGTGGTGCAGTTGCGCGGATGAAAGCAATTTCATTCTGGCAAGCTGCGGGCGCAGGATCGCCAGCGGATGGCGGCGCAGCGTGAGGCCCGTGGCGGCGTAATCAAAGACGACTTCTTCACCTTCACTGGCGGCGGGCAATTCCAGGAAGTCTTCCTCGATGGGCACCGCCTTGAACAGGGGTGGCGCGACTTTGAGGGCCGAGGCGTCCCAGACCTGCTGGCGGCGGTGGCCGCTCAGAGCCATGAGTGCGTCAGCGCTGGCCAGGGCTTTCAAGTCACCGGCGTCGAGCTCAGCGCGCAGGGCAAGGTCTTCGGCGCTGGTGAAGGGGGCTTCTGATCGAGCCGCGACGATGCGCTGGGCCGACGATTCATGAAGGCCGCTGACCATACGCAGGCCCAGGCGGACGGCTTGCTGCTGCACCCCGCAGTTATTGGGGTCAGATTCCAAAATCCCCGAACCTTCGGTTCGCCCTGGCGGGTACTTCGCTTCGCTTCGTAGCGATATTGGGATCCGACCCCAAAAACTGCTGCCGCTCTTCTCAAGTTCGCCGTCTGGCATCAATATCTCCCCCTCCAACCCACAATCCCAATCGCTTTGCATCACGTCAACCGGCAGCACCACCACGCCGTGGCGCCGCGCATCCTGCACCAGCTGCGAGCTGGAATAAAACCCCAGCGGTTGCGAGTTGAGCATCGCCGTCAAAAAACACGCCGGTTCGTGGTGCTTGAGCCAGCAACTCACGTAGGTGATGAGCGCGAAGCTGGCGGCGTGGCTTTCTGGGAAACCATATTCGCCAAAACCTTCGATCTGTTTGAAGATGCCCTCGGCAAACTCCACCGTATAACCGCGCTCGACCATGCCGTTGACCAGCCGGTCACGAAACCTGTGCACGCCGCCTTTCCTCTTCCACGCCGCCATCGAACGGCGCAGCGCATCCGACTCGCCTGCGGAAAATCCCGCCGCCAGCATGGCGATCTGCATCACCTGCTCCTGGAAAATCGGCACCCCCAGCGTGCGTTTCAAGGCCTCTTCCAGCGCCGGGCTGGGGTATTTGACGTTATCCCGGTCCTTGCGCGCATTGAGGTAGGGGTGCACCATGCCGCCCTGGATCGGCCCCGGCCGCACGATAGCGACTTCAATCACCAAATCGTAAAAACAGCGCGGTTGCAGGCGCGGCAACATGCTCATCTGGGCGCGGCTCTCGATCTGGAACACCCCCACGGTGTCGGCCTGGCAGATCATGTCGTAGGTGGCGGGGTCTTCCGCCGGGATGTCCTGCATCTGGAAGCTGTAGCCGCGCTGTGCGCTGATGAGATCAAGGCAACGGCGGATGGCGCTCAACATGCCCAGGGCCAGCACGTCGACCTTCAAAAGACCCATGGCGTCCAGGTCGTCCTTGTCCCACTGGATGATGCTCCGCAGCACGGGCAACACGCCTCTTGGTGCTTGACGGGCCGCTTCGCCCGTGCTGGTGATCCCCTGCGCTGGTCGATCCCCATGCTGCGCATGGGGCCCCTCGCCCCACGCTTCGGGGCTGCCTGGCATGGCTGCGTTCTCCACGGGCACGAGCCGAGTCAACTTGCCCTGCGTCAAAACAAAACCGCCCACATGCTGCGAGAGATGCCGCGGCGCGCCCATCATCTGTTCGGACAACTGCAACCATTGACGCAGGGCATTGGCGTCAGGTCTTGCCTTTTGCCAACGGCTCCCCACCCAAACCTGTCTCAGCCAGCTTTTGCTCCAGCGCCCCGTCTTTCAAGAGCGCGCAGTCAAACCCATGCTGGTCTTTTGCCACCACGTCGATCAGCGTCTCGTCCAGCCCCAGCGCAATGCCGCAGCGCCATTCGCGACGTCGGCATG
>JANNYX010000660.1:0-3386 GCA_031410295.1 Rhodoferax sp. | reverse complement strand
TACCGGTCAGACGGAAACGTGCGCATTTCCCCCGTGAGCGGCAACACCACGTTGATCTTTTCGCCATCCTGCAGCGGGAACATGTTGACGATGGGCCGCCCGCGCGAGCCGCGCGAACCCTGCGGCACTTCCCACACCTTGAGCCAGTAGAGCCGCCCGCGGTTCGAAAAACACAGGATGTAGTCGTGCGTGTTGGCGATGAAGAGCTGGTCCACCCAGTCGTCTTCCTTCGTGGCGGTGGCCTGTTTGCCGCGCCCGCCGCGTTTCTGCGCCCGGTATTCACCCAGTGGCTGGCTCTTGATGTAGCCGCTGTGGCTCAAGGTGACCACCATGTCGGTCGGTGTGATCAGGTCTTCGGTGGACAGGTCAAACGAGCTGTGCTCCACCAGGCTGCGCCGTGCACCCAGTTTGGTCTGGCCAAACTCGGCTTTGATGGCGGCGAGCTCGTCGCCAATGATGATCGAGACCCGCTCCGGCTTGCCCAGAATATCCAGCAGGTCTTCAATTTCGGACATGACCTCTTTGTATTCCGAGACGATCTTGTCCTGCTCCAGGCCCGTGAGGCGCTGCAGGCGCATCTGCAAAATTTCGTGCGCCTGGGTGTCGGAGAGGCGATACAGGCCATCCTGGCCCATGCCGAATTCTTTTTCGAGACCGTCTGGGCGGTAATCGTCGGCGCTGACCACACCGCCATCAGCGCGCGTGCGCGTCAACATCTCGCGCACGAGCTGGCTGTCCCACGCTTTGGCCATCAATTCCGCTTTGGCCACCGGCGGCGTGGGCGCGTTCCTGATGATGGCAATGAATTCGTCGATATTCGCCAGCGCCACCGCCAGGCCCTCAAGCACGTGCCCGCGTTCGCGGGCCTTGCGCAAGGTGAAGATGGTGCGCCGTGTGACAACTTCGCGGCGATGTTCCAGAAAGACTTCGATCAGGTCTTTCAAATTGCACAACTTGGGCTGGCCGTTGATCAACGCCACCATGTTGATGCCAAAGGTGTCCTGCAACTGCGTCTGTTTGTACAGGTTGTTCAGCACTACCTCTGGCACTTCGCCGCGTTTGAGCTCAATCACCAAGCGCATGCCTGATTTATCAGACTCATCCTGAATGTGGCTGATACCTTCGATTTTCTTCTCGTGCACCAGCTCGGCCATGCGCTCCTGCAGCGTCTTTTTGTTGACTTGGTAGGGCAACTCGTCCACGATGATGGCCTGGCGCTGGCCTTTGTCGATGTCTTCAAAATGGCATTTGGCGCGCATCACCACGCGGCCGCGACCGGTTCGGTAACCGTCTTTCACGCCGTTGATGCCGTAAATGATGCCCGCCGTCGGAAAATCGGGTGCTGGAATGATTTCCATCAATTCGTCAATGGTCGCACCCGGGCTGCGTACCAATTGCAAGCACCCGTCAATTACTTCATTGTGGTTGTGTGGAGGAATGTTGGTGGCCATGCCCACGGCGATGCCGGAAGAACCGTTGACCAGCAGATTGGGAAATCGCGCCGGCATGACCAGCGGCTCTTGTTCGCTACCGTCGTAGTTGGGTCCGAAATCAACTGTTTCCTTGTCCAGATCAGCCAACAGCTCGTGAGCGATCTTGGACATGCGGATTTCGGTGTAGCGCATGGCAGCGGCGTTGTCGCCATCGACCGAGCCGAAATTGCCCTGGCCATCCACCAGCATGTGGCGCAGTGAAAAGTCCTGCGCCATGCGCACAATGGTTTCGTACACAGCGCTGTCACCGTGCGGGTGGTATTTGCCAATCACATCACCCACAATACGGGCCGATTTTTTGTACGGCCGGTTCCAGTCGTTGTTAAGCTCGTGCATGGCGTACAACACGCGCCGGTGCACCGGTTTGAGGCCATCGCGCGCATCTGGCAAGGCCCGCCCCACGATCACGCTCATCGCGTAGTCGAGGTAACTGCGCCGCATTTCCTCTTCAAGGCTGATGGGCAGGGTTTCTTTGGCGAACTGGGTCATTGGGCGTGAATTAGGCTGGCGGGCGTTGGCATGAGGTTGTCAAAAGCTTGCACAACAGTGCAATCAGCGCGTTGATTTTAGGGGCAAGATGCTGTCGCGAGCCTGCAACACTTCTGGCCAAAAAGCGGTTTTGTCTGACACCGAAGTAGAGCAACGGAGCCTGACTGGGCCTTGGGGTGTGGCACAATAGTTCGAACGACTCAGATGATGGTCACCTGAATCGTCCGATTAATCGCAGCGCTGCTGCGGCCTTTCCCTTGAGGAGCACTATGAAGAAATTGAATAACGTGGCGATGCTGATTGCTACCGCAGCACTCGCAACCGCCGCCGGCGCTCAAACCGTTGACAACTGGCGCAATGCCGCTGGCGATCTGGTGTGGAGAAACGGCACCAACGAATACTGCTGGCGCGACGCTTTTTGGACACCTGCGACAGCCGCTGTGGGATGTGACGGCGCCATTGTGGCCCCACCCCCTGCACCTCCTGCACCTCCGCCACCCCCTCCTCCTCCTCCTCCTCCAGCACCTGCACCAGCTCCAGCCGCTGCGGCACCTGCACCAGCGCCTGTCCCAGTTCCCGCGCCAGCACCCGCTGCTGCGACCAAGGTGACCTACGCTGCTGACGCGTTCTTTGATTTCAACAAGTCAGTGCTCAAGCCCGAAGGCAAAGCTAAGCTGGATGATCTGGCCAGTAAAGTCAAAGACATCAACCTGGAAGTCATCATTGGCGTGGGCCACACCGACTCCATCGGTAGCGACGGTTACAACCAGAAGTTGTCAATCCGGCGCTCGGAAGCTGTCAAAGCCTACCTGGTGTCCAAAGGCATCGAGAAAAACCGCGTTTACACCGAAGGCAAGGGCGAGAAGCAGCCAGTCGCAGACAACAAGACGTCTGAAGGCCGCGCTAAAAACCGCCGCGTTGAAGTCGAAGTCGTTGGCACGCGCGCCAACAAGTAATACCGGTACCTAAACCAGTATTGCTTCAGCCCGCTGCGCTTAGGCGCTGCCGGGACGCAAAAAACCCCGCCTTGGCGGGGTTTTTTGTTTGAAAATCATTATTCCGGCGGTTTCATCAAATCTGTCTTCATGTCTGAAAGAACCAACTTTGATCCGGCCGAACTGGCCAAATTTTCCGAACTCGCGCACCGCTGGTGGGATCAGGGGAGCGAATTCCGGCCACTGCACCAGATCAATCCCTTGCGCCTGGGCTGGATCAGCGGCTTATGCGCGCTGGGCGGCAAACAGGTACTCGATGTCGGCTGCGGCGGCGGCATCCTGGCCGACGCCATGGCCCGCAAGGGCGCAACCGTGTTGGGCATCGACCTGGCGACCAAACCGCTGCGGGTGGCGCAACTGCATGCGCTGGAGGCGCAGACTCCCAACGTCTCGTACCGAGAGGTGAGCG
>JANNYX010000659.1:0-6997 GCA_031410295.1 Rhodoferax sp. | reverse complement strand
GCCATCTTTGCCCGAGGTGTCGGTGCCCTGCAGCACCACCAGCAGTTTGAAGCGCCGGTCAGCGTAAAACAGGTCTTGCAGCGTGTCGATCTCCAGCGCCAGGGCATCGACCGCCGCTTTGTCTTTGGCCTTGTCGCCGCTGCTGAAAGGTTTGGCCGAAGGGTCACAGCCATCGAGCTTGAAGGGTTTGCCTTTTGCGTCTGCGGGCGGTTGCCACGGCGCCAGCAGGGCGTCTTTTTTGTCACTGCTTTTGGCCATCGCGCCGCTCCTGGGTTTGCCCCATCACAAAATCAATAAACCCGCGCTCGACATTGGTGGCAATCAGCTTGACGCGCAGCTTGTCACCCACCGCCAGACCGGCCGTGGTGGTGACCACCTTGCCCTCGGCCGGCGGGGAGAAAATCCGCACCCAAACGCCTTTGTCACTGGCCCCGGTCACGACACCGTCGAAATACTGGCCGATGCGCGATTCAAGCACCAGTGCGGCCTCGCTTTTGCGCATTTGCCGCTCCACCTTTTGCGCCGCGTCTTCCTGGCGCGTGCAATGCTCGGCCAGGGCGGCCAGTTCGCTGTTGTTATAGGGCGCAGGCTGTTTCGCCAAAGCGGCCTTGACCAGGCGTGCGGTGATCAGGTCCGGATAACGCCGGTTCGGCGCTGTGGAATGGGTGTAGTCGCGCACCGCCAGGCCGAAGTGGCCAATCGGCGGGCCGCCGGGTATCTCGAGCACGTATTCGCCGCGCCCCATCAGCTTGACGATGACCAGTGACAGATCGGGGAAACGCAGCGGGTCGGCTTTACGGCGTTTGGCCAAAAACAATTCGAGCGCTTTCGAATCGGGTTGCTGCGGCAGGTCTTCGCCGTATTCCTTGGCGACATTGACGATGCGCAGCCAGCGTTCGGGTGACCGCACCACACGCCGCAGCGACGCCACGCCGTGTGTCGCCAGAAAACGCGCGGTGCAGCCGTTGGTGGCGATCATCACTTCTTCAATCAGCTGGCGCGCGCGGTTTTGCACTTGCTGGCGGATGTCGACGACCTCCTCTCCGTCAAACACCGCGCGCGGCTGGAAGGTCTCAAATTCCAGCGAACCTTCGGTGCGGCGGCGCGCGCGCAACTGTTGGGCCACCGAATCCTGCATGCGCAACAGTGCCTCCAGGCCGGGCACGGCCGCAGCGGCTTGCGGCAGCGGCGCCTTGCCGTCGATCCACTCGCTCAGGGCGTCGTAGGCGAGTTTGGCATGGTTGAACACACGGGCGCGGTAGACCGTTGAACCGGCCAGCGACGCGTCGGCGTTGAAGACCATCTCCGTCACCACGGCCAGTCGCTCGACCTTGGGGTTGAGTGAGGTCAGGTCGGTGCTGAGGCGCTCGGGCAACATCGGAAAAATGCGCGCCGAGGTGTAGACCGAGGTGGTGTTGGTTTGCGCGTGGTCGTCAATGGCAGTGCCGGGTTTGACCAGCGCGTCGACATCGGCAATCGCCACCAGCAGCTTGACCTTGCCGTCTTTTTGCACTTCGCAGACGGTGAGCTGGTCGAGGTCCTCGGAGTCGTCGTTGTCGATGGAACACCACAACAAGTGGGTGAGGTCGAGCATCTTCGCGTCACCTGCCGCCAACGCGTCCGCCGCGCCGGTGATATTCGCCAATTGCCGCGCCACCTTGTCCGAAAACTCGGGCTCCAGCCCGCGCTCGGTCATGGCGTGGGTGGCGATGCGGGCGAGGTCTGAGCGGTTATGGTGGTGCTTGGTGTTGGGCATGGCGTCAATATAGGTCAGTTTTGAAATGTCGCAAGTTTGTCAATGCACGGCCAAACGCCGCCCAATCTCCGGCCACGCCCGGTGCGCCAGCAGCCAGGCCCCCAGCGACAGCCCCAAAATCGCGGACGACATCAGGGCCAGCGCCACTGTCGAATGCATCACCAGGGGCGCCAGCACACCGGCTGTGATGCCATTGACCATGGATCCGATGAACACCTGCAGCGACGAGGCCATGCCACGGCGCTCGGGGTGCAAGTCCAACACCAGCAAAGTCAAGGCGGGCTGCATGATGGCCCAGCCAATGCAATACACACTCAAGGGCCAGAACGCCCAGGACCAGTGCGCCTTGAAGAGAAGGTTGGCGCCAAGGTTCACCGCCGAGGCCCCAAGCATGATCAGGTAACCCAGGCGGATTTGCCGTTTCGGCGCAATCTTGCCGGCCAGGCGCCCGCTGGTCCAGGCGCCCGCCATGACGCCGCTGATGGTGACCAGAAAGAACCAGAAAAACTGCGTCGGCGCCAGGCCCAGGAGTTCACCCAGGAACACCGGCGACGACATCAAATACATGAAGGTGCCGTTGATGGGCACCCCCACCGCCACCGCCAACAACAAAAATCGCGGGTCGCGCCCGAGCTGCAGGTAACCACGCAACAAGTTGGCCGGGTGAAACGACTGGCGCTGTGACGGGTGCAGGGTTTCGGGCAACCAGCGGTAATTGGCCGCCCACATCGCCAGAGCCAGCAGCACCAGAAACCAAAAAACGCTGCGCCAGCCGAACCAGACAAACAACCAACCGCCAATCAGTGGCGCAAAGGCGGCGGCAACGCCAAAATAAATGGTCACCAGGCTCATCACCTGCTGGGCGTCGCGCGCCGGGTACATGTCACGCGGTATGGCGCGGGCGATGACGATGCAGGCGCCGGTGGACAAGCCCTGCACGGTGCGGAAAAAAATCAGCTGGGCAATATTCTGGGAAACGGCGCAGCCCGCGGTGGCCAGCGTAAAGACGAAGAGGCCCCACAAGACCATGGGGCGGCGCCCGACACTGTCTGATATGGCGCCATGAAAGAGGCACATCACGCCAAAGCCAAAGAGGTAAGCCGAGATGGTCTGTTGCAGCTGTACTTTGGACGCGGCAAGCTCGGCTTCAATGCCGGAAAACGCGGGGATGTAGGTGTCGACCGAAAATGGGCCGAGGGTGCCCAAGAGGGCCAGCAGCAGGGCAAAGGTCCAGCGCGGGGCGCGCCATAGTTCGTGGGCGTTGGGGTTCATCGCTTCCCAATGATGCCAGCAAAGGTGGCCAAATCGGCAGCACTTTGTTGCAAATGGGGTTTTGCAGCGCGGCATGGGGCGCTCTGTATCATCGCCGCATGGCATCCGGCTCCTCACTCAGCACCCCGAACCTGCCACCGTCCCATCCGCTTTCTCTGCGGCAGCTTGGCCTGGCCTTCAAGGTCTGGTTGGCCGACTGGCAGCGCGTTTTCATGTTTGGCGCCATGGCCCTGGTGATGATCGCAGCGCCGGCCACTTACGATGGCGCCAACCGGGCCAGCATCGCCGGCCACGTTTACCTCACCACCTGGCGCATCCTGCCGTGGTTCACGGTGCTGGCCGCCATCGTCAGCTGGATATTGATCCGCGTGGTGCTGGTCACCGCTGTGCACTATGGCTTGGCCAAATTCGCGCTCGACCTGGTGGTCAAAGTGCTGGTGCTTGAAGTGATTCCCCTCTTTGCCGCGCTCTACGTGGCGACGCGCAACGCGCTGTCGACCCGCACTGGCGCCAGCGGCATTTACATCCCGCGCGACCTCGACGTATTGGGCGGCGCCGAGACCGACCGCATCCGGGATGAACTGGTGCCGCGCGTCATCGCCTACAGTTTCTCGGTGGTGACGATGGTGGTAGCCAGTGGCTTCATCACCCTGCTCCTGGCCTACCTGAGCGTGTATGGTTTTTCGCGCTGGGGCCTGCCTGAATTTGAACGCGTGGTGGGCCAGGCGTTTACCAGTGTTGAGACCCTGAGTTTTGCCATTAAGTTGGTGTTTTACAGCCTCGCTGTGGCGGTGATCCCGATTGCCGCCAGCCTCAACGCGGTGACCCTGGGCTCAGATGCGACGTCGCGTCTGCAGCCCGGCACGGCACGCCTGTTGATGGCGCTTTTCGTGATCGAAGCGCTGTCGCTGGCGGTGCGGTTTTTGTGAGCCATACCGCCCTGCCGGCATCGCATAATTGCCTCCAATGACCGTCGAAGACCAAGCCCCTGAACCGCCGTCGGCCGCGCCCGCGCCACCGCCAGCACCACCGCCAGCACCAGCACCACCGCCCGAGCCGTCCCCCGTGCAGGCGTCCAGGCAGGCCTCGGCGCCGATTGCGCACCTGGAACTCAAAGCGGTGTTGTTGCTGGCCTTTGTCTCGGCGCTGATCGTCGGGTTCATCGCTTATGTGATGGTGGCGCGGGGGGTTTTTGAACAGACCCAGACGCTGGTGCTGCTCTCCGACGACTCCGAAGGCATTCAGGTCGGCATGGATTTGACCTTTTCCGGCTTTCCGATCGGGCGCGTCACCCGCATTGACCTGGACCCGAACGGCAAGGTTCGCATCACCATCAACGTGGCCTCCAAAGACGCCAAATGGCTGCGCACCTCGAGCATTTTCACGATGGAAAAGGGCGTCGTGGGCGACACCAAAATCCGCGCTTTCAGTGGCGTCCTGACTGACCCGCCCTTGCCGCCCGGTGCCGAGCGCGGCGTCTTGCGTGGCGACTCCAGCACCGAGATCCCGCGCCTGATGGCCACCGCGCGCGCTCTTTTGGAGAACGTCGAGCGCATCACCGCGACCGACTCCAGCCTGAACACCAGTTTTGGCAACCTGCAAAGCATCACCGGCACTTTGAACAACAGCCTGGCCGGGCAATACGGTGTGATGGGCACCTTGCTCGGCGGCGACGCCAACGCCAAACGCGTCATCGCCGCGCTGGACCAGACCAACGCCCTCCTGGCCAAGGCCGACCAGCGCGTGTTTGGCGACAAGGGCCTGATGAACGACACCCAGGCCTCGGTGCAGCAACTCACTGCGCTGTTGCAAGACGCCCGCAACAGCCTGAAGAAAGTCGATGCCGTCCTGGCCGAGGCGCAAGGCGTGGCGGTTGAAGTCAAAGGCGTCGCCGTGCAGGCGCAAGGCGCCGCCTCCGAGGCCCGCGGCGTGGCCTCCAACATCCGCATTGCCACCACCGATTTGAGCCTGTTGCGCGCCGAAGTCGATTCGTCTTTGCGCAAGATCAACAGCATGGTCGACGAGATCAACCGCAAGTGGCCGTTTGCGCGCACGCCGCAACCGATCAAACTGCCATGAGTCTGATGTTTACGCTGCGATCGTCCCTGCCTGTGGCCGTGGCCGCCCTGCTGCTGGCGGCTTGCGGCAGCACGCCACCCACCCCTGACTGGCAGGACAACGCCGCCGGCGCTTTGAAGAGTTTCACCAGCGCCTACCTGGCGGGCAACAGCCCGGTGGCTGAGGTCGAATTCGCCCGTGCGCGCCGCGAGATCGGCGCCACCGGCCGCCTGGAACTGATGGCCCGCGCCGAGCTGGTGCGCTGCGCCGCCAAAGTGGCCAGCCTGGAACTGGACAACTGCGCCGCCTCCCAATTCAACGCGCCTGATCTCGCCGCCCCCGAGCGCGCTTACGCCGCCTACTTGAGCAGTGGTGTTGCCGCCCCGGGTAGCGGCGCGGCCTCCCCGGGCAGCGGTGCAACCTCCCCGGGCCGCGCCGCCGCGCCGGGCGTGGCGCTGGACGCCAGCCAACTCGCCTTGTTGCCTGAGCAGCATCGCCCGGTGGTGAGCGCCCGCGACGATGGCGCCCGCCTCGCCGCGCTCGCCGCCATGTCCGACCCACTCGCGCGCCTGGTGGCTGCGGGTGTTTTGTTCAGCCAGGGGCAACTGCCGCCTGCGGGCGTGGACATCGCCGTCAACACCGCGTCCGAGCAAGGCTGGCGCCGTCCGCTGTTGGCCTGGCTGGGCGTGCAATTGAAGCTGGCCGAAGCGGCTGCCGATACCGAAGGCCAAGCGCGCATCCAACGGCGCATTGACCTGGGTTTGGGTGGCGGCTTGACCAAACCTTGAAGGGACGGCCCGGGGTTTGGCAGCGTGGCGGGTCGAATGTGGGGCCTGGCGTTTGAACAAGCGGCGGTCAGGTTTAGGACAAAAATTGCTGCCGCTTTTGGCCGTGCGACTTAGTGGGCGATTGCTATTTTTTATATTGCAAAAAACCTATATTCTACGTCGGCCTACTTTCGATTTTATTCATCATCTTTTAAAAGACCTGCCCCACAGCTTGCAACGGCGCAATTGGACAGGGATGAATTAGCTGCGGTCCTGAATCAATCTCGGGTTGAAATCCGGTATTCGCAGTTGTTACAAATTGGCGCTTACCCTTGCAAACCGCCCAAAAGGCATTATCATTAGCACTCTTAAGAGATGAGTGCTAACACCTCACCGACTCAAGTTAATTGGCGCTAACCCATGGTTTGCGCCTTTGTTTTTTCAACCCAGTTTCTAATTCAGGAGAACCCATGAAACTTCGTCCTCTCGCCGACCGCGTGATTGTCAAACGCGTCGAAAACGAAACCAAAACCGCCTCTGGCATCGTTATCCCCGATTCCGCCGCTGAAAAGCCCGATCAAGGCGAAGTGCTGGCCGTCGGCCCCGGCAAAAAGACCGACAAGGGCGACCTGCTGGCCATGAACGTCAAAATCGGTGACCGCGTTCTGTTCGGCAAATACAGCGGCCAGACCGTCAAGGTGGACGGCGACGAGTTGCTCGTCATGAAAGAAGACGACCTGTTTGCGGTTGTCGAGAAATAAAGCTGCTGCGCAGGCGCCATGCCCGTAAATGCAATGAACATAAACGTTCAGTGCACCGTGCTCGCAATCCTCACGTACAGGAAGTTCGTTTTGGTTGCTGTGCGCGGCGCGCCTAGCCTGACACCTGCTCGCTACGCTTTCTTTCACCACAACAGTCATTCGTAATTAAATTTGGTTTTATTGGAGAAATAACATGGCAGCAAAAGACGTAATTTTCGGCGGCGAAGCCCGCGCACGCATGGTCGAGGGTGTGAACATCCTGGCCAACGCAGTCAAAGTCACCCTCGGCCCCAAAGGCCGCAATGTGGTGCTGGAACGCTCGTTCGGCGCCCACACCGTGACCAAAGAAGGTGTCTCGGTCGCCAAGGAAATCGAACTCAAAG
>JANNYX010000658.1:0-9228 GCA_031410295.1 Rhodoferax sp. | reverse complement strand
AGCCGATAACGACGCAATGCACGGCGGCCACACCTTTGGCGTCATTGCTCCACTGAAAAGTGCGGTGGGCAAACTGGATTTTCATGCCCTGCGCCAGCATCCAACTCCACAGCACGCCGACCTGCTCGCCCTGGGTGATGCTGTTGGTCGAGACAAAGGCCACCCGCACGGCTGGGTTGGCCTTGGCGTAATTCGCGGCTTTTACATACCAGGCGGCCACGAAGTCCAGCAGACCGGCGTTGTGAATACCAGCAAACACACGTCCAGACTCGGCGCGTTGCACTTCGCTCATGAATTTAGCGCCTATAAAGGGCGGGTTGCCGATGATGTAGTCGCACAGCTCGGGCGCCAGCACGCTGACCCAGTCGTTGGTAAGCGCATTGGCGCAGACGATATTGGCCTTTTTGTTCAGTGGCAGGCGGGTGAAATTGCCACCGAGGGCCTTGCTGGCGCGCTGGTTCTCCTGGTGGTCGGTCAACCACAGCGCCACGGTAGCGATGTGGGCTGCGCTGCCTTCAATTTCGATGCCGTGAAACTGGTGTACATCGCATTGAATCTGGCCAAACTGCTTGGCGTCCAGCGTGCCCGTGACCACGCGGCTTTTTTGGGCGATGGCCAGCAGCGCTTCGGCCGTTTCAAGTTCAAGCCGGCGGATTTCGCGATAAGCAATGACCAGAAAATTGCCGCAGCCGCAGGCTGGGTCAAAAAACATCAGCTGGCGCAGTTTGTGCAAAAAATCGTCCAGTGCTTTTTTGCTTCGCTTGCTGGCGCGAAGTTCAGTGGCAAGAGCGTCCAGAAACAGCGGTTTGATGACGCGGAGGATATTCGTCTCACTGGTGTAGTGCGCGCCCAACTCGCGCCGCTTGCTGCTTTTGGCCTTGAGGACTTCGCCATCATGGTGAATGACGGCCTGGAAAAGCGAGCCAAAAATCGCCGGGCTGATTTGTGACCAGTCAAAATTTTCAGCGCAGCTCAACAGTCGGGCGCGGGCGTCACCATCAAAATAGCAGCGCTCCAGTTGCCCGTCAAACACGCTGCCGTTGATGTACGGAAAGTCCTGAAGCTCAATCGGCAGACTTTTCGGACGCATTTCAGGCGCGCGATTCAGCGTGTCAAACAGGTTTTGCAGCTTGCCGTCCAGGTCGCTGCCGTCGGCGTTTGTGTGCTGGCGGATGTAGCGCGAAAACATGCCGTCAACCTCAAAAATCCCAGTGTCGTCGGCAAACAGGCAAAACAGCAGCCGCACCATGTAACGCTCCAGGTCGTTGCCGGTGTAGCCGCCAGCGCGCATGGCGTCGTGCAGGCCGGCAATCTTGCGGGCCGCGTTTTCGTTAACGGCGATTTGTTGGGCCTGGGCCTCGGTCTCAAAGCCCGCCAGAAACAAATAAGCATCAATGTTTTTGTCGAAATCCTTCAGGCTGTGGCTGCAAATGGGGTCGGACCGGCCACCGCGTTTGTACAGGCGCATGTGGGCAAAGTCACTGACTAGGATGTAGTCGGGAAGTTCTTCATCCTTCAAGCCGTGCAGGTAATCCGTGGCCTGGATGTAGGCCACGTCCAGGTCCTGACCGAGCGATTTCATCTCGATGAGTAGCTTGCCGGGATAAAAGCCATCAATCCGGCCACGCGCACCGCCGAGTTTTTTGACCCGCTGCTCAAAGCTGACGAGGCGTTTGTGGGAAAAACCAAAGACTTCGCACAGCTCGCGAATGAAGTCCTGCGCCTGGCCCATTTCATAGCTGGCGTCTGCGTAATCCTTCATGAACAGATAGGCGCGGTTCAGGATTTCTTTTTTGTTCAGGGTGACGGTCATGACAGACTTAAAAAAGGAGAAAGGCGGTTAAAAGGCGCGGCGGGCTATGCCCTTAACAGATTCAAATCAAGGCAAAAAGATAAATGAAACTTTACTTTTTTGTGGTTTGTGCTTTTGCGAGCAAGTCGGGGTCATGCTTTTGCACCCACGTTTTGGCTAGCCCTGGCGTTTGACGATAGATGCGGCGAGCCGTGTACAGAAACGCCAACTCAGCTGCATCCGACGCTGGCAGCCGCAGGTCTTCGGGCAAGGGCGATACGTTGGCATGGGCTTTGTCCAGCCAGCCCGGCGGCATGTGGAACTTGCGTTCGAATTGCCGGGACAGATTGGGGCCGATGTTCTTGGGCTTGTCGGTGCTTTTTATCTGCGCCCAGTAAGACGGGCTGATGCCCAGCTGGCCCGCAAAGGCTTTGTCCAGGCCGCGCACGGCCACATCGCCAGGTGCGACTTGCTGGCGGAAAGCTTCAAAAAGCCAAAGTGTGTTTTGTAAGCGGATTTCGTTCAGACCGGACATTGTGAAACACGCGGATTGGGGAACAAACTCAATTTATAGGGATAGCTGAATACGTTGTCGGAACTACTCATTCCAAGTCAGAGCGGGCAAATTTCAATTCCTTTTCTGCTTCCAGGCTCATGCCAGCGTCTTCCGAATATCTTTGGTCAGCAAATACAAGTGAAACGCATCAACAGGCGAGGGCTCAAAACCATAGCTCTGGTAAAAGCGAACGGCCACGTCATCCTTGGCATGCACCATCAGCGCGCGGCAACCAATCACTTCGCAGGCTCGCAGGTACTTCAAGAGCACGCTTTGCAACAGGCTGCGCCCTACGCCGCGCCCTTGTGCGCGTACGTCCACAGCCAGCCGCGCCAGCAGCAGCATGGGAATAGGGTGGCGGGCCAGGCCCTTGCTGACACGTGGCGGGACAGCCGCATGTTCAACGGACGCAGCGGCCAGGCTGTAGTAGCCAAACACCTGCGCCTGTGCCACGGTCACAAAAGTGCGGGCGCTACCGTTGGCCTGGTTGGCCAGCGCATAACGTTGCAAAAAATGATTTAAAGGCGCCGCGCCGCAATCAAAAGATTGGGTATCGTGGCTTGCGGCAAGCAGCTCGGGCTGGGTGAAGACCAGCACTGACACTGCGGGTTCTGCCATCAGGCAAAAAGGCTGGGTTTGGCAAACAGTCGTTTGAGTCCGGGCAACTCACGCGCCGGGGCATCCAGAGCTGTATTCAGCGCCTTCATCTGGCTGGCGGTCAGCGTGAAACGCGTTTGGTCGCCCAGCACCCGCGTGGCCGCATCGCGCGAGGCACTCAAGACAAAAGCGCTGAGCGACTGGTCTTGCAGCTGGGCGGCCTGTTCCAGGCTGGCTTTGAGTTCAGCCGTGGCGCGGATTTCAATGCGTTCGGCGCGGGTAGTTGCGTTCATGGGTGAATTATCCGTACAAATACCGTACGCGTCAAGCGGCGATCACAGTGCTTGTTTCTGCCTCGCCGGGCCGAAAACTCTGCGCACTCGCCAGCGGCCAGTACAGCTTGAACACATTGTGCTGCGCATTGAGCGGCCCCAGAAGCGCGCCCGGCGCCACCTGCATGATGAGGTTGCTGAGCAGCCGGACCTCGGTGCTGCTCAGGCGGCGCACGATGTGGTGGGCGGTGATGTCGCCGGGATGCGCCACACCCGCCGCCTGCACCAGCTCTTTGAGCGCGTGCAAAGTCTGCTGGTGGAAGTTGTAAACACGTTCTGCCTTGTCGCCCACCACCAGCGCGCGCTGGCGCAGCGGGTCCTGGGTGGTCACCCCGGTTGGGCAGTGGCCGGTGTGGCAGGTCTGGGCCTGCAGGCAACCCAGCGCAAACATGAAGCCGCGTGCGCTGTTGCACCAGTCCGCGCCCAAAGCCATCATGCGCGAGATGTCAAATGCGCTGATCACCTTGCCAGCGCAGCCGACGCGGATGCGCTCCCGCAAACCGACGCCGCGCAGCGTGTTGTGCACCAGGCGCAGGCCTTCCTGCAAGGGTGCGCCGACATGGTCGGTAAATTCCAGGGGCGCGGCGCCGGTGCCGCCCTCAGCCCCGTCAACCACGATGAAATCAGGCGTGATGCCAGTGGCCAGCATGGCTTTGACCATGGCAAACCATTCCCAGGGGTGGCCAATGCACAGCTTGAACCCGGTAGGTTTCCCGCCCGAGAGTTCGCGCAGCCGGGCGATAAACCGCATCATCTCGATGGGTGTGGAAAACGCGCTGTGTGAGGCCGGCGAAACGCAGTCCACGCCCGCTGGAACGCCGCGCGCCGCGGCGATTTCAAAGGTGACTTTGGCCCCCGGCAAAATGCCGCCATGGCCAGGTTTGGCGCCCTGGCTGAGTTTGAGCTCGATCATCTTCACCTGCGGATCGCTGGCATTGGCGGCAAATTTGTCGGCGCTGAAGCTGCCGTCGTCATTGCGGCAGCCGAAATAGCCCGAAGCCACTTCCCAGATCAAGTCGCCACCATGCACGCGGTGGTGTTGCGAGATCGAACCTTCGCCGGTGTCGTGCGCAAATCCACCGCGCTGCGCGCCCTGGTTGAGCGCCAGGATGGCATTGGCACTCAGGGCGCCGAAACTCATCGCTGAAATATTGAAAATGCTGGCGCTGTAGGGCTGGGTGCAGGGACTCTGGCCGGCTTGCGGCTGTCCCGGCGCACCGCCGATCCAGGTGCGGAAATCGTGCGAAGCGACCTTGCTCGGCGCGACCGAATGGTTGATCCATTCGTACCCCGGCGCGTGCACGTCCAGCTGGGTGCCAAAGGGCCGCTTGTCCGGGTCGCCCTTGGCGCGCTGGTAAACCAGTGAGCGCTGCGAGCGCGAAAAGGGCGTGGCGTCGCTGTCGCTTTCAACGAAATACTGGCGGATCTCCGGGCGGATGTATTCCAGCAAAAAACGCAGGTGGCCGATGACCGGGTAGTTGCGCAAAATCGAACGTTTGGGTTGTTTCAGGTCAACAAGACCCCGCACCACCAGTGCCGCAAACACCAGGGCCAGAAATCCGCCGGTGCGGAAACCGACAAACGTGAAGGCACACAACAGCAGGCCAACGATGCACAGGACAAAAGCGGCATAACGCACGGGCAAGGTGGAATCGGGAATTTTCATCGTCGTGGGCAAGTTTGGGTGCCCGCACGATACCAGCAGATGCAGGCGTGGTCGAAAATGGGCGCATGAACCCTCCCATGGACAATGCTGAATTTGACGCGCTCGACGCGATTTTGGACGAGCTGCGGACCCGCCACGATGAGATCCCGCAATGGGAGTTTTGTGAAGGTTTCCTGGCCGCGCTGATTTGCTGCCGCCGCGCCATTGGCGCTGCTGAATTCTTGCCGGTGTTGCTCGACAGCGACGCCCTTGACGGGTTGATAAACGCCCGTTTCAACGAACTGTGGACACGCCGCTGGCAGGAAGTCGAAACCGCAATGGACCAGCCTGTCGACAACCTCGGCGACGACGCGGCTTATCACCCCGAGGTGCTGGACGTACGCGGCGCCGTGGCGAACCTGCCACCTGAAGAGCGTGACGACGTGCCGGGTGAAACTTTGCCCGCCTATGGTCAGGTGTGGGCGCTGGGTTTCATGTTTGCCGTTGAAAACTGGCCCGAAGAATGGGTTCCACCGCGCGATAAAGCCTTGGCCAAAATGTTTGACGAGGCGCTGGACGCCATCGTGCAAATGACCGAAGACGACACCGATCCACCCGTGCTTTGCGTGTTTGATGACGCCGGTCCGCCCAGCGTGAGTGAGCAGCGCATCGCCGCCTTTGCCGACGCGATTTGGGCGGTGTATGACCTGCGCCATATCTGGCGCGACATCGGCCCGCGGGTTGAAACGTTTCACAAGACATCCACCCCGGGGCGCAATGACCCCTGTCACTGCGGCAGTGGCAAAAAATTCAAGAAATGCCATGGCGCTGGTTGACATCGGGCCGCGCATGGCCAGGTTTTTAGTCATTGACCCAGCAGGTTTACAGGGCATCGGGCAAGTGTTTGGCTAAAAAGTCATACACCGCGCGGATTCGGACGTTGGTGCGGATTTCCCGGTGCACGGTGAGCCACATGGGCAGTTCGGGCAACACGATGGCCGGCAGCAGGCGTTGTACGTTCGGGTCAGACCGCACTTGGTAGTCCGCCAGGAATCCAATGCCCAAACCGGCGCGCACCGCCTGCCATTGCACCAGCAAGTCGTCACTGCGCAGGGCGAAGGCCTCGCGCGACACAGCTTGGCCAAAACTGCGAAACCCGCGCAGGATGTCGTCCAGCTTGTCGTAACCAATCAGCTGGTGGCCCAGCAGGTCGGTCGGCACGCGCGGCACACCGCGCCTGGCGAGGTAGTCGAGTGAAGCGTAGACGCCCACCGGGACCAGACCGATTTTTTTCGCGACCAGCGAAGCCTGCAAAGGACGCACCATGCGCAATGCAATGTCGGCTTCGCGGCGTAGCAGGTTGCTGACGGTATTGCTGGCCTCCAGCTCGACCTGGATACCGGGAAAATCACGCCGCATCGCGGCAAGAATTGGCGGCAGCAGGTAACACGCCACCGGCTGGCTGGCGGTGATGCGCACCGTGCCGACAACGCCTTTTTGTGCGCCCGACACGCGTTGTGCCAGTTCCAGCGCGCCGGCTTCCATCGCACGGGCTGCATCAGCCAGTTGCAGGGCCGATGTGGTGGCGATCAGGCCGCGCCCGGTTCGCTCGAAGAGCACCAGGCCCAACTGCGACTCGAGCTCGCTGATATGCCGCCCCAGCGTCGGCTGGCTGGTGTTGAGTTTGCGCGCGGCGCCCAGCAACGTGCCAGCTTCGAGCGCCGCCAGAAATGAACGGATGAGGCGCCAGTCAAAGCCGGCGGGCAGCGGTGTTTTCATGGTGGAAAAAAACCTTCTTTTCATTCAAAAACGCATATCAGTTAAGCACATTTATGCAATTGTGTAAATACCAGGATGTTCCAACAATGGCTCCTGCTGATCAACTTTCTTGGAGACAGATTCATGCAATCAACGGTTGTGATACTGGGGGCGCGGGGCCGGTTTGGCTGGACGACGGCGTTGGCGTTTCGACAAGCCGGCTGGCGGGTATTCGGCCAGACGCGCCCTGGCGCGGCACTGCCTGGCGCCACCGCGCAGGCGGGCGTCGAGTGGCTTGGCATCAGCCTGAACGACACCGCGGCATTGGCGCGCGCCAGCCGCGGCGCGAGTGTCGTGGTGCACGCGCTCAACCCCAGCGCTTACACCTTCAAGGCGTGGCGCAACGAGGTGCTGCCGATGACCGACGTGGCGATTGGCCTTGCCCGGGCCCTGGACGCCACGGTGATGGCGCCGGGCAACGTCTACAACTTCGGCGCACAGATGCCAGCAGTGCTGCGGGAAAACACACTCCAGCGGGCTGAAACGGTGAAAGGTCAAATACGCATCGCCATGGAAGAGCGCTTGCGTGCTAGTGGCCAAAAGGTTGTGGTGATCCGTGCGGGCGATTTCTTCGGCAGCGGCAAAGACAGCTGGTTCAACATGTTTATCGCCAAAAACCTCAAACATGGCCGCGTCACCTACCCGGGCCGGCTCGATGTGCCCACCGCCTGGGCCTACCTGCCGGACTTGGCGCGGACCTTTGTTGCCGTGGCCGAACGCCGGGATGGTTTGCCGCAATTTGAGCAGTTGCATTTTGGCGGTTACAGCCTGACCGGCCAAAACTGGCTCGACGCGCTCACACCGATTGCGCGCGAGCAAGCCTGGCTCAAGCCGACGGCGATGCTGAAAGTCAACCGCCTGCCATGGGCAGTGATCCGGCTCGCGTCGCCACTCGTGCCGGCCTGGGCGTCCCTCCTGGAGATGCGCTACCTGTGGGATACGCCGCATGCCTTGGCCAACGACAAACTCACAGCCTTGATTGGCGCGGAGCTGAAGACGGCATTCGAAATTGCGGTGTTGCAGTCCCTGGTTGACCTGGGTCTGTTGACAACGCCCGCAACCGTCCCGCCCCTGGCGGTCGCCTGCCTTTGAAACTGGAAGGAACCCCATCATGGACCGTCGCAATTTCATTCGAATCGCAGGAGGTGGCGTGGTGGCCGGCGCGCTCGCCGCAGGCGCCCCGGGTTGCGGTTGGTCCGGTGGCGTTCCGGCCGTGGCGCTGGAGGCCTGGAAGGGCCCTGCCAGCGACGCTGAATTGCGCCGCTGGGCACTGTCGTATGCCATCCTTGCGCCCAACTCCCACAACCGCCAGCCTTGGCTGGTCGATTTGGCCGAGCCGCAGGCCATCACCCTTTATGTTGACCGGGAACGCATGTTGCCCATGATCGACCCGTGGTTTCGACAGATCGTCGTGAGCCAGGGAACATTTCTGGAGTCACTGGTGATCGCCCTGCGCGAACGGGGCGTTGAGCCGCAGGTGCAACTTTTTCCCCAAGGAGAGTTCAAGCCGCGTGAAGTCGATGAACGCCCGGTGGCGCGGATCAGTTGGGATGCGAAACCGGGCAAACCCGCCGCCCACAAAGACGCTTTGTTTGCCCGACTGCTGCTGCGCCACACCGCCAGGATCGACTACGACACCACGCGCACCGTGCCACCCAGCGTGCTGGCCGCGCAGCAATCGGCCCACAGCGATGACCAAGTCAAGTTCGGTGGCACGGTGCAGGCTGCGGCCCTTGCGCCGCTGCGCGCCATCTGCTGGGAGTCTGCCAAAGTCGAATTGGGAACCTCTCGAACGGTGATGGAAAACCTCCAGCTCACACGTGTCGGCCCCGCCGAAATCGCCCGCCACCGCGACGGCATCAGCGTCAACGCGGTGCTGCCGCACCTGGCCGCCGCCGTCGGCGCGTTTGACCGCAGCCGCCCGCCCGCACCCGGCGGCACAGGCTACCAACAAATGATGTCCTGGTTTGAAGGCCACAGCAAAACGGCGATGGGTTTTGTCTGGCTTTCAACCGCCACCGCGAAACACCTCAGAGACGGCACGAGCCGCAGCGCTGAAATTAACGCTGGCCGCGCCTACCTGCGGCTGCAACTCAAAGCGACCGAACTGGGGCTGCAAATCCACCCGATGAGCCAGGCGCCGCAGGAGTTTCCCGAGATGAAAACGTTTCAGACCAGTTGCACCTGCAGCTCGTGGGCAAACCGGCGACGGAGGAAACTGTGCAGATGTTTTGCCGCATGGGTTACTGCGCGCCACAACAACATTCACCGAGGCGCTCGCTTGCCGGATTTGTCAAAGCCTGAGAACCGGATCGCGCTAACTCACGCCAAGCGGCGGCGACGTCACTTAGAACTTATCCGTAAATAATATTTATGTCCAGCTTGATCTTTCTGAACGCCATGATCGATGCCGCCAAGTGGTTTAGCGCCAGGAAGCTGCGATCAAGCTTCTCGTATCGCACCAGTAGCTTGCGAAACCGATTGAACC
>JANNYX010000657.1:0-9142 GCA_031410295.1 Rhodoferax sp. | reverse complement strand
TTTCGCAAGGCCTTGGTGGCGGCGGCGAAGGGTGTGGAAGGCGTGGGCAATGTCTCCGTCAACGTCTACACCAAGGTCTCGGCCCACGCGGTTCAGCGGGGCGTGCAATTGCTGCCCAACGTCAAGAACATTGTGGCCGTGGCCTCGGGCAAGGGCGGCGTTGGCAAAAGCACGACGGCAGTCAACCTAGCCCTGGCGCTGGCGGCGGAAGGCGCGAGCGTGGGTTTGCTGGACGCCGACATCTACGGCCCCAGCGTGCCGATGATGATGGGCATTGACGGCCGCCCCGAAAGTGACGACGGCAAAACCATGGACCCGCTGGAGAATTACGGCGTGCAGGTGATGTCCATCGGGTTCCTGGTGGCGCAGGACGAAGCCATGATCTGGCGCGGCCCGATGGCCACCCAGGCGCTCGAACAACTGCTGCGGCAAACCAACTGGCGCGATCTGGACTACCTGATTGTCGATTTGCCACCCGGCACCGGTGACATTCAGCTGACCTTGAGCCAGCGTGTGCCGATGACCGGCGCCGTGATCGTCACCACGCCGCAGGACATCGCCCTCCTGGACGCCAAAAAGGGCATCAAGATGTTTGAAAAAGTCGGCGTGCCGATTCTGGGCATCGTCGAGAACATGGCGGTGCACATCTGTACCAATTGCGGCCATGTTGAGCACATTTTTGGCGCCGACGGCGGTAAAAAAATGGCGGCGGATTACAAGATGGATTACCTGGGCGCGCTGCCCCTGAACATGCAGATCCGCGTGCAGGCCGACAGCGGCATGCCGACCGTGGTGGCTGACCCGGACGGCGACGTGGCGGCGATCTACAAAAGCGTCGCGCGCCAGGTGGCGGTGTCGATTGCGGCAAAGAACAAAGACTTCTCGTCGAAATTTCCGTCGATCACGATATCCAAGAACACCTGATTCACCTGAGCAGCGCACGGCAAACCGTCATGTCCATTGAACGCCCCAGTATTGACGTCGCCGTTGTCATGCGCAAAGAGCGCGTGTTGGGCGCGGCGAGCCGCTGGCAAACCTGGCGCTGGGTGTTGGCAGAGGTGTTGACGGGTGAACTGGCAGTCGGCGGCACACCGCGCCTGCTCATCAAAAATGAGAGCGAAGAACGATGGTTGCATCCCGGCTTCAAGGTTGAATTGTTCAAGGACGACGCTGAAGGGTATTACCTCAATGCGACGACCGGCCAGCCCAGCTGGTTCGTCTTTTGGCGCATGCAGGAAGGTGACCGCGGGGATTGGATCGCCGAAGAGCCCATCGCCATCCCGCAAGTGGTCACGCTGAGTTACCACGACGCCGGGCGCTGGCTCGACGCGCAGGAGATGGTAGAGCAGGTGCCGGCGCCGGATGACATCGTGCAATGGCTGCGCGCCTTTGTCGATGAACACCATGTGGCGGAAGTCAAACGCCGCAAACGGCCGGAGAGTTTCCGGCCGCTGGCAGACCGTTTTGGCAATGCGGCCTCGGTCAGCACATCCACCAAGACTGGCGGCATGATTCCCGGCTCCGGTGGCAAGGGCGGAAGGAGCGGCCATGATTAGCGACCCGCAAGACACCGAAGGCAGTTTTTTCAGCCGCTGGTCGCGGCGCAAGGCGGACGAGCGCGCCGGCAAACCAATGGCGGAGCCGCAGGTATTGGCAAAACCGGTGGCAGGCCTGAATTCATTGGCGACCGCGCAGACTATGGCGCCTGTCGCAGCCCCAGCAACCCAGACTGAAACGCCCGAATTGGTCAAGCTGCCGACGCTTGAAGATACACAGAATCTGACGCCGCAGTCTGACTTCAAACCCTTTATGGCCCAAGGCGTGACGCCCGATGTCAAAAATGCGGCGATGAAGAAGCTCTTTGCCGACCCGCACTTCAACGTGATGGACCGCATGGACACTTATATTGACGATTATTCGCTGCCAGACCCGCTGCCCGAATCCATGTTGCGCAAAATGGCCAGTGCCAAGTTTTTGAAGCTGTTTGACGACGACGACGAAGAAAAAGACGGGGAGAATTCGGCCGTAGGCGAAGTCGCCAACCCTGACGGCGCCGCTGTCGCCACGATCAAACCGGTCCCGGCGCAAGAGTCACTGGCGCCGTCACCGTCGCTGGAGCGGGATGTTCCCGATTCCCATCTCACACTGGACGTGGCACAGTTCACGCCAACGTTGGAAGTTCCCCAAATACATGACCACACTGATCTGCGACTGCAACCAGACCATGCCCTTGAACCCAAAGGCACTGGGCGAGGCGCTGCATGAAGAGCTGACCCTGCATACCACCCTGTGCCGGCGGGATGCGGGCGCGTTCCAGCAGGCGGCCATATCGGGCGAGGGACTTGTCGTCGCCTGCACCCAGGAAAGCCGCCTGTTCAACGCGCTGGCCACACAGACCGAAGGTGCGCCAAGCCTTGCTGAGCGGACCATCAAATTCGTCAATATCCGTGAAACCGGCGGTTGGAGCAAAGACGCTGCCCGGGCCATGCCGAAGATTGCTGCGTTGCTGGCGATGGCGCATCTGCCCGACCCGGAACCCGTGCCCACGGTCACCTACAAGAGCAGTGGCCGTTTGTTGGTGATCGGCCCGCTGGACGAGGCTGAGCGCCTGGCGAGTCTGGTGGATGACGTGTTGGACGTCACGATTTTTGCCCAGGGCCCGGGCCGCCGGGGTGGTGCGCAGGAGCGGCGTTATCCCGTGCTCAGTGGGCAGATCGAATTTTTGACTGGATGGCTTGGCGCGTTCCAGCTCGGTTTTACGCGCAACAACCCAATCGACCTGGATGTGTGCACGCGCTGCAACGCTTGCCTCTCTGTTTGCCCGGAAGGCGCGATTGGCCTGGACTACCAGATCGATAACAACCTTTGTAAATCCACGAGGGATTGCGTCAAGGTATGTGCCGTGGGCGCGATTGATTTTGGCCGCCTGCAAAGCCGGCAGGACGAAACTTTTGATCTGATTCTGGACTTGCGGTCAACCCAGGCTGGCGCCGGCGCCGGCGCGACGTTCACGCAACATGCGCCGCCGCAGGGGTATTTCCGCCATTCGGCGAGCATCACAGGGTCGGTAACTGGGCCGTCCGAAACACAGCTGCTTTTTAAATTGCGCGAGCTGGTCGGCGAGTTTGAAAAACCCAAATTCTTCAACTACAAACAAAAACTCTGCGCCCACACACGCAACAAGCAGATCGGTTGCAACGCCTGTATTGACGTCTGCTCTGCACAGGCCATCAGCAGCGACCTGGTGCGCCAACAAATCAAGGTCAACCCGAATTTGTGTGTCGGCTGCGGCGCCTGCACCACAGTCTGCCCAAGCGGCGCGTTGACCTTTGCCTACCCGCGCGCGAATGACCAGGGCGTCAAGCTCAAGACCTTGCTCACCACCTTCAGGCGCGCCGGTGGCCGGGATGCGGCGCTGTTGCTGCACAGCCAGGAGGAGGGCAGCCGCCTGGTGAATGATTTGGGGCGGCAGGCTCAAACGCAACGGCTTGGCCCGACCAAGTTAAACGGCGTGCCTGCCCGCGTTTTGCCAGTGGCGCTTTGGCACACTGCGTCGACCGGTCTGGACGTCTGGCTCACTGCCATCGCCTACGGAGCGTCGCAAGTCTGGGTGTTGATGACAGACGAAGAGGCGCCCCAATACCGTGACGCGGTTCGCGCTCAAATGGGTGTGGCCCAAGACATTCTGACCGGCTTGGGATACACCGGCAGCCACTTCAGCATCATTCAAGCGCAGGGTAGCGGGGTCAAACTTCAGGACGTCGCCGCGCTCGATGCGGCATTGCAATTGCCACCCGCGCAAGGCGTCGCGCGACCCGCTGGTTTTGCCATCCAGGGCGACAAGCGCGCAACGCTCGAATTGGCGCTGGACCATCTGGTGGAACAAGCCCCCATCCAGGCTGAAAAACGGCCAGACGACATTGTTTTTCTCGGTAAGGGCGCTCAACAAGCTTCACCCTTTGGCTCGCTTCTGATCAACAAAGATACCTGCACTCTGTGTTTGAGTTGTGTCAGCGCCTGCCCCGCCAGCGCTTTGCAGGACAACGCCTTGATGCCGCAACTCAAGTTCATCGAAAAGAACTGCGTGCAGTGCGGTCTTTGCGCCAGCACCTGTCCGGAAAACGCGATTGAGTTGAAACCCCGGCTCTTGTTGCGCCCTGAACGCAAGGAGCCTCGGGTGTTGAACGAAGGCAAGCCGTACGCCTGTGTACGTTGCAGCAAACCGTTTGGAACACTCAAGGCGATCGAAGCCATGTTGGGAAAACTTGCCGGTCATTCGATGTTCCAGGGCGAAGCGCTAGAGCGACTCAAGATGTGTGGGGACTGCCGCGTGATCGATATCTATTCCGCGACCAACGAAGCCAAGATCACCGACCTATGACCGCAAACCTGGTGCCGGGCGATGTCGCCCTTGACGAAGAAACCGCACGCGCCGAAGTTTATGGCTTGCTGGCCGCGTTGTATTACGCCCCGCCCACACCACAATTGCTGGCGCAACTTCGCGTCGCCGCAACCGTTGCGCCTGCACCCGGTGGTTTTCTGCAAGCGCCCTGGGAGGCGCTGGTGGCAGCGGCAAGGGCGTTCGATGACGCGCAAATCGCGCAGGAATACAACCTGCTTTTTGGCGGTATGGGCAAACCCGAGGTCTATTTGTTTGGTTCGCATTACCTGAGCGGCTTCCTGAATGAAAAGCCGCTGGCGGCACTGCGCGGCGATCTGGCGAAACTCGGTCTGGCGCGGGACGACGCGATGAGTGAATCCGAGGACCACGTGGCTTATCTGATGGAAGTCATGCGCTACCTGATTGCGGGCGATGATGTGACGGTATCCAACCTCACACAACAACGCAAATTTTTCGGCGAGCACATCCAGGTCTGGATTCTCCTGATGTGCGACGCCATCGCAGGCCATCCCAAAGCCAGGTTTTTTGCGGCCTTGGGCGAGTTCACCCGGGCCTTTGCCAGTGTCGAAGCGCAGGGTTTCGACATGCTGGTTTAAGGAGCAATCGTGATCCTGCGTGGTCCATCGGGCCAGGGCTTGGAAGTCACAACGGCGATGCGGCGGTGCGGCGATCAGTTGATCAGTCGGTAGTAACCCTTCTTGTTGACATACCTGTGAAAAGATACATTATTTAAAGTTGTAAAGTACAGTGCTTATGATCGAAGTTCAGGAGTAAGAAATATGACCGAACCCTCAAAAATTGTCTCGCGGCGCAAGCTGTTTGCGGGCGCTTCTGCGCTTGGCGCAGTGGCTGTAACGGCGAGCCTGGTGCCCGGCATCAAGGCTGATCTCCCAGTGTCAGTGGCAGTCAAGGCCCCGCCTGCCAAAGGCGGGGGTTACACACTGTCCGAACATGTCAAGCGGTATTACAAAACCACGCTCGTCTAAACCTTCCCGCAGGAGATTCATATGTTGTTGACCAAGAAGTCGGGAGCCTCACACGGCACGCCAAGTTCACTCTCGCCCTTTGTGCACAGTTTGCGCAGGGGCCTTACGCAGGCGCTGCCGACGATGGATCGGCGCTCGTTCCTGCGTCGCTCGGGACTGGGTGTTGGCGTGGGAATTGCGGCTACGCAACTGACGTTGGTTCGCAAAGCCAAGGCCGCTGACGGCAGTGTGGCGATCGGCAGCGGAAAGATCGAAGTCAAACGCACCGTTTGCACGCATTGCTCGGTCGGTTGCGCGGTGGATGCGGTGGTCGAAAACGGCGTGTGGGTGCGCCAGGAGCCGGTGTTTGATTCGCCATTGAACTTGGGCGGTTATTGCGCCAAGGGCGCCGCGTTGCGTGAACATGGTCACGGCGAATACCGATTGCGTTACCCGATGAAGCTGGTCAACGGTAAATACGAACGCATCAGCTGGGATACGGCACTGAACGAAATTACGGCCAGGATGATGGAGCTGCGCAAAGCCAGCGGGCCAGACTCTGTTTATTGGGTGGGTTCTTCCAAGCACAACAACGAACAAGCCTACTTGATGCGCAAGTTCGTCAGCTTCTGGGGCAGCAACAACTGCGACCACCAGGCGCGTATTTGCCACTCCACGACCGTCGCAGGTGTTGCCAACACATGGGGTTACGGGGCGATGACAAACTCCTACAACGACATGCAAAACAGCAAGGTGGCGATGTACATCGGCTCCAATGCGGCCGAGGCGCACCCGGTGAGCATGGTGCACATGTTGCACGCCAAGGAGACTGGCTGCAAGATGATCGTGGTGGACCCGCGCTATACCCGCACGGCCGCCAAGTCAGACGAATACGTTCGAATCCGCTCGGGCTCCGACATTCCGTTTTTGTTTGGATTGCTGTACCACATTTTCAAGAATGGCTGGGAAGACAAGCAGTACATCAACGACCGCGTTTACGGCATGGACAAGGTCAAGGAAGACATCCTGGCCAAATGGTCGCCCGAAAAAGTCGAAGAAGCCTGCGGCGTCAAAGAAGCGCAAGTGCTCAAAGTGGCAACGATGCTCAATGAAAGCCGCCCCGGCACCATCGTCTGGTGCATGGGCCAGACCCAACACACCACCGGCAATGCCATAGTGCGCGCCTCCTGCATTTTGCAGTTGGCATTGGGAAACATCGGCAAATCTGGCGGCGGCGCCAATATTTTCCGCGGCCATGACAACGTCCAGGGTGCGACCGACGTTGGCCCCAATCCCGATTCACTGCCCGGTTATTACGGTCTGGTTGAAGGTTCTTGGAAACACTTCGCCAAGGTATGGGGTGTTGATTTCGAGTGGATCAAAGGCCGTTATGCCACGCCTGCGATGATGGGCAAACCCGGCATGACAGTGTCGCGCTGGATTGACGGCGTGCTGGAGAACAATGAGCTGATCGACCAAGACTCCAACCTGCGTTCGGTGGTGTTCTGGGGTCATGCGCCCAATTCGCAAACGCGCGGTCTGGAAATGAAGCGCGCCATGGACAAGCTTGATTTGCTGGTTGTGGTGGATCCCTATCCTTCTGCCACGGCGGCCATGGCCGCCATGCCCGGCAAAGCGGAAGACCTGAACCCCAACCGAGCGGTGTACCTGCTGCCGGCGGCCACTCAGTTCGAAACGTCTGGCTCGGTGACGGCCTCCAACCGTTCCATCCAGTGGCGCGAGAAAGTGATTGAGCCGTTGTGGGAGAGCCGCAGTGACCACATGATCATGCAGCAATTTGCCGACAAACTCGGCTTTGGCAAGGAGTTGTCCAAGAACTACAAGATGCAAAAAGTCAAAGGCATGGACGAACCCGTGCCCGAAGACATCCTGCGTGAGATCAATGCCTCGGTCTGGACCATCGGGTACACCGGCCAGAGCCCGGAGCGCCTGAAAGCCCATATGCGCAACATGCATGTGTTTGACGTCAAGACACTCAAGTCCAAGGGCGGCAAAGACAAGGAAACCGGTTACGACTTGGGTGGCGACTATTTTGGTTTGCCGTGGCCGTGTTACGGCAACGCCGCGCTGAAGCACCCCGGCTCCCCCAACCTGTACGACACCTCCAAACACGTGATGGAAGGCGGCGGCAATTTCAGGGCGAACTTTGGCGTGGAGCGCGCAGGCGTGAATTTGCTGGCAGAGGATGGTTCCCATTCCAAAGGCGCCGATATCACCACCGGTTACCCGGAGTTTGACCACATCCTGCTCAAAAAGCTGGGCTGGTGGGACGAGCTGACGGACGCTGAAAAACTTGCCGCGGAAGGAAAAAACTGGAAGAACGATTCCTCAGGAGGCATCATCCGTGTGGCCATGAAAGAACATGGCTGCCACCCCTTTGGCAACGCCAAAGCACGGGCGGTTGTGTGGAACTTCCCGGATGGTATTCCGCAGCATCGGGAGCCGTTGTATGGCAACCGCGCCGACCTGCAGGCCAAATACCCGACGCATGACGACAAGAAAGCGTTCTGGCGCCTGCCCACCCTGTACAAATCCATTCAGGCCAAAAACATTTCCGACAAGGTGCATGAGAAATTCCCGTTTGTTTTGACCTCGGGACGCTTGGTCGAATACGAAGGTGGCGGTGAAGAAACCCGCTCCAACCCGTGGTTGGCAGAGCTGCAGCAGGAGATGTTCATTGAAATCAACCCGTCCGTCGCCTCGGCCAAGGGCATCCGCAATGGTGAACGCGCCTGGGTTTCCTCGCCGACTGGCGCACGGCTGAATGTGCAGGCGCTGGTGACCGAGCGCGTTGGGCCTGACACCGTGTTCATGCCGTTTCACTTCTCCGGCCGCTGGCAAGGCGCCGACATGCTGGCCTATTACCCCAGCGGTGCAGCGCCGGTGGTGCGTGGTGAAGCCATCAATACTGCGACCACCTACGGGTACGACTCGGTGACGATGATGCAGGAGTCGAAAACGACAATCTGCAACGTAGAAAAAGCATGAAATGACCCCCACGCTCTTCACTTCGTGTAACTCGCTGCCCCCCGAGGGGGCCGCTTTTTCCCAGGAAAAATCATGGCAAGAATGAAATTTGTCTGCGATGCAGAGCGTTGCATCGAATGCAACGGTTGCGTCACGGCCTGTAAAAACGAAAACGAAGTCCCGTGGGGTGTGAACCGCCGCCGCGTGGTCACCTTGAACGACGGCGTACCCGGCGAGAAATCCATTTCGGTCGCCTGCATGCATTGCAGTGACGCGCCGTGCATGGCTGTCTGCCCGGTCAATTGTTTTTACCGCACGGATGAAGGTGTGGTGCTGCACGACAAAGACGTGTGCATTGGTTGCGGCTACTGCTCTTACGCCTGCCCGTTCGGGGCGCCTCAATTCCCGTCGCAAGGCACATTTGGCGTGCGCGGCAAGATGGACAAATGCACCTTTTGCGCCGGCGGCCCGGAGGTCAACGGCAGCCAGGCTGAGTTCGAAAAATATGGCCGCAACCGCCTGGCCGAAGGCAAGCTGCCGGCGTGTGCGGAGCAATGCTCCACCAAGGCCTTGCTGGCAGGTGATGGCGACATCGTGGCCGATATCTTCCGCAACCGCGTATTGAAACGCGGCAAAGGCGCCGAGGTGTGGGGTTGGGGTACGGCTTATGGATCAGGCAGGCGGGTCAGCCGCCCGCAAATGGAGCCAAGAAATCATGAGGCGCGTCACCGGCGCGGGTTTGCTTGGGCTGACGCTGGCGGCGCTGGTCGCTTGTGGTGATAGAACG
>JANNYX010000656.1:0-8400 GCA_031410295.1 Rhodoferax sp. | reverse complement strand
TGATGGCCAGGGGTTTGTCAAAGACGCGCGAGAGGATGTCACCCGGGCGCATGCCGCCGCGCGCCAGGCACAGGATGGTGTCGAACTTCCAGCCCGACTGATGCACCTTGATGGCAAGTTTTTCGATCAGGTTGTGGTATTCATCGTAACTTACGTACAGGTGTTTTCCGTCTTCCGTCAACATTCAAATCGCTCCTATTATTATAGCAAACTAATCAATATATTCGACGGCCTCATACCGTATTTTCTTTAAACTTTTGCGAGGTAGGGGTGGCGCATCATGATGGTGTGGTCGCGGTCCGGGCTGGTCGAGATGATATCTACCGGCACCCCCGTCACCTGCTCAATGCGCTGCAAATAGAGGCGCGCTGCCACCGGCAGTTTGGCGTAGTCGATGACGCCCACGGTGCTCTGGCTCCAACCTTCCATCACTTCATAAATGGGTTTGCAGCGTTCGATGTCCTCGGCACCCATGGGCAGGATATCGATGGTCTGGCCATCCATCTCGTAGCCGGTGCACAGCAACAGTTCTTTGAGGCCGTCGAGCACGTCAAGTTTGGTGATGCACAGGCCGGTGAGGCCATTGACCTGGGCCGAGCGTTTGAGCAGTGCTGCGTCAAACCAGCCGCAGCGGCGCGAGCGGCCGGTCGTCACGCCTTTCTCTGCCCCCACGGTGCTCATGTGGTAACCGGGCGTGCCCGGCGTTTCCCAATCCAGCTCGGTCGGGAATGGTCCGCCGCCGACGCGGGTGCAATAGGCCTTGGTGATGCCCAGGATGTAATGCAGCAGGCCCGGCCCGACTCCCGCGCCCGCCGCCGCGTTGCCGGCCACGCAGTTGCTGGAGGTGACATACGGGTAGGTGCCATGGTCGACGTCCAGGAGCGTGCCCTGCGCGCCTTCAAACAAAAGGTTGTCGCCGTGCAGGTGGGCTTCGTTGAGCTCGCGCGAGACGTCTGCCATCATCGGTTTGAGCAGCTCGGCATGGCGCATGGCGTCGTCAAACACCGGCTGGAACTGCACCCGGCCGTCTTTGAGGTAGGGCTTTAGCAGGTCGCCGAAATCAAACTTTTCGGAATGCAGATAGGTGCTCAAGACATGGTTGTGCAAATCGAGCAGCTCGCGAAGTTTGGCTTCAAACCGCTTGGGGTGTTTCAGGTCTTGCACGCGCAGCGCACGGCGGGCGATTTTGTCTTCGTAGGCCGGGCCAATACCGCGCCCTGTGGTGCCGATTTTTTCACTGCCGCCTTTTTCGCGCGCCGCCTCGCGGGCGACGTCCAGAGCCACGTGGAACGGCAAAATCAGCGGGCAGGCCTCGGAGACGCGCAGGCGCGAACGCACTTCAACCCCCACCTTCTCCAACCCGGCGATTTCTTCAAACAGCTTGGCGGCAGACAGCACCACGCCGTTGCCGATATAACACTTCACCCCCGCGCGCATGATGCCGCTGGGGATCAGGTGCAACGCGGTCTTGACGCCGTTGATGACGAGGGTGTGCCCGGCGTTGTGGCCACCCTGGAAACGCACCACGCCCTGCGCGCTTTCCGTGAGCCAATCCACCAGTTTGCCTTTGCCTTCATCGCCCCACTGGGTGCCTACGACGACGACGTTGCGACCCTTGCTCATACTCTGCACCCGAACACTTGATTCATGAATAGTCCTGAAGATCCTGAATGGAACAATTACGCCGACTTGACCAGCCACTGGCCCCCTGCCTGGGCCAACACGCGGTCACATTCAAATTCATCCACTTCGCTCTCGTGCCCCGGCAATACGCAGACCACGGTTTCGCCCTTGGCGCGCAGGAGCGAGATGGCTTTGCGCAGGTCGGCGGATTCGTTCCATGGCGCGCGAATGGCGCCGCGCAGCGGGCGTCTGGGCACGGCGCCGACAAGGCCCTTCACATCCAGACTGAAACCCACAGCTGGCCGGTTGCGGCCAAACACCGCGCCGACCTCGTCGTAACGGCCGCCGCGCACCAGCGCGTCGCTGGCGCCCTTGGCATAAATGGAAAAACGCGCGCCGCTGTAGTAGGCATATCCGCGCAAGTCGGCCAGATCAAAACTGACCTGCGCACCCACCACGTGGCTGGCCAGCCACTGCAGATTCAGCAGCGCTTCGTTCAAAGCGGCGGATGGCGGCAAGATTTTCTGCGCTTCGGCCAGGACTTTGGCGTCGCCGTAGAGGTTGACCAAGGCCAGCAGGCCGTCGCGCGTGCCTTTTGGGAAATCGCGCGTCAGCACGGCCAGCTCACTGGCGTCTTTGGCCGCCAGCGCGCTATGCACCAGGGCCAGCCGCTGACCCGGCAAGGGCATGCCCGACAAGAGGGACTTGACGATGCGCGCGTCGGCCAGGTCGACACTCAAATCCTGCACCTGCGCCGCCTTCAGGCAATCGAGCGCCAGCTGCAGCGATTCAAGATCGGCCTCAAGCCCGGCGTGGCCAAAAATTTCAGCGCCAAACTGCAGCGGTTCGCGCGTGGCGTTCGGTTTGTCCGGGCGCGTATGCAACACCGGACCGCAATAACACAGGCGCGTGACGCCCTGGCGGTTGAGCAAATGCGCATCAATGCGCGCGGCTTGCGGTGTGGTGTCAGCGCGCAGGCCCATCATGCGGCCCGAGAGCTGGTCAACCAGTTTGAAGGTCTGCAAATCCAGCGCCTCGCCAGTACCGGTGAGCAGGGATTCCAGGTGCTCCAGCAGGGGCGGCATCACCAACTCGTAACCATAACTGCGGGCGGCGTCTAGCAGGTCTCGGCGAAGTTCTTCGATGTGGCGCGCCTCGCTGGGCAAAACATCGGCTATGTGATCCGGCAGGACCCAGGCGCTCATGGAAGTGGGGGGCTGTTAAAAACAGTATTCTACCGGGCAAAAGTAACGCTTCGCACGGTTTACCGACCTTGCCGAGTCAAGCTGCAAGTGCCTCAAGCCCGAATGCCCGCTGGGCCAGCCACCGCGTGTGGCACAACGCGGACAAATGAAAATAAAAATACGCCATTGCTATTATTAATATAGCAAACAATGTATATTATTCGACGGCCTATTGTCAATAATTCTCAATGGTTTTGAAAATACCCTGAAAAAGGCCAAGTTCAACCAGGTTAACTGCTGGCCCTTCGATTAATCAAGGCATCAAGGTCAAAAAAATCAGCACCCCGACTCCCATACTCAGCATCCCGAAGAAGCGGATTTGCCCCTTACTCAAGGCTTGAATCTGGCTGACAAGTTGACGCCATTTTTCGGGAAACAAAAAAGGCATCAAGCCTTCAATGACGAGGGCCAACCCGATACCGAGTCCCAACAATTGCCAAAAACTCAACGTAAGCAATTTATGGGTTCGGCTCTTGGACGCGCGGGCTTATTTTTTGGCAGGCGCAGCGGGCGCTGCGTTGCCCCTGAAGGCTTTGAAGAACTCAGACGACGAGGGGTCGACCACCATCACGTCGCCCTTCTTGTTGAAGCTGCCACGGTAAGCGTCCAGGCTGCGGTAGAACTGCGCGAAGCTGGCGTCGCGGCCAAAGGCCTCGGCGTAGGTGCTGGCGGCCTGGGCGTCGCCCTCGCCCTTTATTTTCTGCGCATCGCGGTAAGCATTGGCCACTGTCACTTCGCGCTGGCGGTCGGCGTCGGCGCGGATTTTTTCGCCCTCGGCGGCGCCGGTTGAACGCAATTCGTTGGCCACGCGTTTGCGTTCAGCTTCCATGCGGCGGTAGACCGACTCGGTGATGGCGTCCACATAATCGGCACGGGTGATGCGCACGTCGATGATCTCGATGCCCCAGGGTTTGGCGCCCTTCACCTTTTCGGTCACCTCTTTCATCACCGCGTCGCTGACCGCCTGGCGCTTGGTGGACAACATTTCCTTCACGGTATTCTTGTTGACCTCTTCCTGAAACGCGTTGCGCACGACGCGGTTGAGCTGGTTCGCGCCAGCCGCTTCGTCCAGGCCGACATTGCGGATGTATTCGGTGGGTTCGGAGATGCGCCAACGCACGTACCAGTCGATCACCATGCGTTGTTTCTCGGCCGTTAACATCGGCTCGGTGTCGGTGGTTTCCAGCGTCAGCAAACGCTTGTCGATGTAAGAGACGTTTTGAAACGGCGGCGGCAGTTTGAAGTTCAGTCCGGGCTCGGTAATCACTTCCTTGATTTGGCCAAGCGCGTAGACCACGCCAAACTGGCGCTGGTCAACCACAAACAACATGGAGCTGGCCAGGGCCAGTATCACCAGGAAGGTAGAAAAAATAAATCCGATTTTGGGCATGGCGGGGATCCGGGATCTGTCAACGTGAACGCGAGTTGTCACGCGTGCGGGATTCTGGGATGGACGGCGAAGGCGCCACCGGCGCGCTGGGCGGGCCACTGGCAACGCCGGAACCGGCCGCAGCGGTGCTTTCGGCGCCGGACATCTGCAGCACTTTGTCTAGCGGCAGAAACATCATGTTGGAGCCCTGTTTGGAGTCCACCATGACCTTGGTCACACTGCTGTAAATCTGCTGCATGGTTTCCAGGTACATGCGGTCACGCGTCACCTGCGGCGCTTTTTGATACTCGGCCAAAACCGACTTGAAGCGCTGGGCGTCGCCTGAAGCCTGCGCCACGATGCGCGCCTTGTAGGCCTCGGATTCTTCTTTCAAACGGGACGCCGAACCGACGGCGCGGGGGATCACGTCGTTGGCATAGGCCTGCGCCTCGTTCTTGGCACGCTCACGCTCCTGGCCGGCCTTGAGCACGTCGTCAAACGCTGCCTGCACCTGCTCGGGCGGGCGCACGCCGCCTTGCTGCAGGTTGATGCCCACGACTTCAATGCCGACCTTGTAACGATCGAGAATTTTCTGCATCAACTCGCGCACGCGCGGGGCGATCTGGTCGCGCTCCTCCGACAGCGCCGAGTCCATTTTCATTTTGCCAACGACTTCACGCACCGCCGTTTCAGCGGCCTGCACCACCGCTTCACCGGGGTTTTTGCTCTCAAACAGGAAGGCGCGCGCGTCGCTCAGGCGGTACTGCACGGCGAATTTGATCTCGACGATGTTTTCGTCCTCGGTCAGCATTGCAGATTCACGCAGTCCGGTGGCTTTGATGACGGTGTCGCGACCGACATCCACCGAGCGGATCTGCGTGACGAAAATCAGTTCATGTTTCTGGATCGGGTACGGCAGACGCCAGTTGAAACCCGCGCCGACCGACGATTTGTATTTGCCAAACTGGGTGATGACGGCTTGTTGACCCTCCTGCACGATGAAAAAGCCTGTGCCCAGCCAGATCAACACCGCCACAGCTGCGATCAGCCCAGCGCCAATGCCGGCGCTTTTCATGTCGGGCTGGAAACTGCCGCCGTTGCCGCCGTCGCCACCACCGCCAAGGGGGCCACCGGGGCGCTGGCCAGGTCGGTTGCCACCAAACAAGCCGCCAAGTTTTTTATTGAAGTCGCGCCAGAGTTCGTCCAGGTCTGGCGGACCCTGATTGGCGCCACGCGTCGGTCGGCGGTTGTTATCGCCAGGCGGGGGGGGCTGCGGACTTTGTGGCTGCCCCTGGGGCTGCTCGGGCGCCGGGTTGTCACCGGGCGGTTTGTCTCCCGAAGGCGTGTCACTCCCACGCCCCCATTTCTGGTCGTTAAGGTTGAACATGCCCCTGATCCGCTGCTGGAGTGTCATCTCGCTGGTACTTCTTCTAAAAACGTCTGGAATAGCGCAATTGTGCCCAATCAAAGGGCGGGGCTAGGTAGTGCTGACATATTTTCAAGGGCAAAATCCGGTGAATTGCAGAACTCCGGCGTTGCCACGGCACTTAATTCCCGTATTTTGGCAGCGATTTGGCCACGCAAAGCGACCAACCCCACAGCTTCGCGTGCACTGACAAAGACACGCGGCGTTTGCACACCGTCAATTTCGAACATGTCTTCAAGGTGTAGCGGAAGGTTTCCATTTTCAAGGGCGTCAAGCTTGTTGAACACCAAAATTTGCGGTATTTTGGCAGCACCGATTTCCTCCAGCACGCGCTGCACCTGATCGATTTGTTCCTGAAAATGCGGATTGGCACAATCCACCACATGCAGCAGCAGGTCAGCGTCAACGGCCTCCTGCAAAGTGGCTTCAAATGCGGCGATCAGGCCGTGCGGCAAATCACGGATGAATCCGACCGTATCAGACAGTGACACTGAACGTCCAGCCTCGCCCAGGTACAACTGGCGCGTGATGGTATCCAGCGTCGCGAAAAGCTGGTTTGCCGCATAGGCTTTGGCCTTCACAAGCGCGTTGAACAGGGTCGATTTACCGGCGTTGGTGTACCCCACCAGCGAGACGTTGAAGGCGTCACGCCGTTCGCGCTGGCGGCGCTGGGTCTGCCTTTGTTTTTTGACCTTGACCAGTCGATCCTTGGTGCGTTTGATGGATTCGCCGATCATGCGCCGGTCTAGCTCGATCTGGGTCTCGCCCGGGCCGCCACGCATGCCAATGCCGCCACTTTGTCGCTCCAGGTGGGACCAGCGGCGCACCAGGCGGGTGCTCAAATATTGCAGGCGCGCCAGTTCAACCTGCAATTTGCCCTCATGGCTGCGCGCGCGTTGGCCGAAAATTTCAAGAATTAGCAGCGTGCGATCATTGACCGGCAGCTCCAGGTGGCGCTCCAGATTGCGTTGCTGAGCCGGGCTCAAAGCCTGGTCAAACAGGATTTCAGTGGCCGCATGTTGCGCCGCCAGGAGCTTGATTTCATCGGCTTTTCCGCTACCAACGAAGAGCGCGGCGTCGGGCGTGCGGCGCTTGCAGGTGACGCGGGCCACGGGGCTCAAGCCGGCGGTTTCAGCCAACTGCCCAAGCTCTTCGAGCTCGGCGTCAAAGTTTGGCAGGCCCAAGTCAACACCCACCAGAATGGTGGGCGCAATCAAGCGGCAGTGGGCTCGCCGGCCTCGGTAGATGCGAGATTCACGGCGCGGCCCGGAACGATGGTGGAAATGGCATGTTTGTAAACCATTTGCGTCACCGTGTTGCGAAGCAAAACAACGTACTGGTCAAATGACTCGATTTGCCCCTGCAATTTGATGCCGTTGACCAGGTAAATGGAGACAGGAATGTGCTCACGGCGCAACGCGTTCAGGAACGGATCCTGCAGCAACTGGCCTTTGTTATTGTTCACGATATTCTCCGTGTTCAAAGAGTGGTTGGAAAGGTGCAGACGATACCACAGGGAGACGCCATCGCTGCCGGAAAAAGCGCATTTCCCCTGTCAGACAGGGCCTACGGTTTTTGGTTGACCCTGTCGGTCAGATTAAGTTCAACTGGCCCTAGTGTTCCTTATCGGCAAATGGGTTCGTCGAGCTTTTCATCTGGATACGCAAGGGGGTGCCGGTGAGGTCAAACTCCTTGCGAAAACGCCCTTCCAGGAAGCGTTTGTAAGCCTCGGTCACATGCTCAAGCGAGTTGCCGTGCACCACGATGATGGGTGGGTTCATACCGCCCTGGTGCGCGTAGCGAAGTTTTGGTCGGTACATGCCGGAGCGCTTTGGGCTCTGAAACTGCACCGCTTCGAGCAGCAAACGCGTCAACACAGGTGTCGACATCTTGCGATTGGCAGCGCGGTAGGCCTGGGTGATCGACGACCAGACCGGCCCCAGTCCCTGGCGCTTTTTGGCCGAGATCAAATGCAACGCGGCAAACTTCAGAAACGGCAGGCGCGTTTCAATCGACCGTTTGCACAGTTCGCGCTGGTATTCGTCAATCGCGTCCCATTTGTTGACCGCAAGGACCACCGCCCGCCCGCTCTCCAATATGTAACCCGCAATGTGAGCGTCTTGGTCTGTCACACCCTGGGTTGCGTCGATCAGCAGCAATACAACGCTGGCAGATTCAATCGCTTGAAGCGTCTTGATCACCGAAAATTTTTCAATCGCCTCAAAAACCTTGCCTTTGCGACGCAAGCCAGCGGTATCAATGAGTTCAAACTTCTGCCCTTCACGCTCAAAAGGTACCGATATCGCATCGCGCGTGGTGCCGGGTTGGTCAAAAGCCACCAACCGCTCCTCGCCAAGCCAGGTATTGATCAGTGTTGATTTGCCAACGTTGGGTCGGCCTGCGACGGCAAGCTTGATGACATCGGCAGGTTCCTCAACGGTTTCCTCGTCACTGTTCTGGTTCAATGGCGCCAGGGCCAGTTCGACCAGGTCTCTAATGCCCTGGCCGTGCGCCGCCGAAATGCCGTGCACTTCGCCGAGTCCCAATTCATAAAACTCGGCCAGTTTGGTGCCGTCTTTCATGCCTTCGGCTTTGTTGGCCACCAACACACACGGTTTGCCCAAACGCCGCAGGTAATTGGCGATGTCGTGATCCTGCGCGGAAATGCCCTCGCGACCGTCAACCACAAAAATCACGACATCCGCTTCGGCAACGGCCTGGCGGGTTTGTTTGGCCAT
>JANNYX010000655.1:0-6907 GCA_031410295.1 Rhodoferax sp. | reverse complement strand
TGAAGTCGCCGAAGCGGTGGATGGAGAACAGGCGGTGCAAGCCGTCCATGGCACCTATTTTGACGTGGTGTTCATGGATATCCAGATGCCGGTGATGGACGGCTGGCAGGCCACCCACCACATCCGCCAGTGGGAACAAGGCGCAGGAAAAAGGCGCGTGCCGATCATAGCGTTGTCGGCGCACGCTTCCGCAGCCGACCGGGAGCAGGCGCTGTCCTCTGGCATGGACGCCTACCTGTCCAAACCACTGACGCCGGAGGCGTTGCAGGCAGCCCTGCGTGCGACCCGGCTGGCGTTCAATGCATCCAACATCGATTCGGTGCAGAGCCACCCCAACACGCGGCCCACGCCTTTGCAGGACCAAAGTCCGATGACGCTGCCCGAGCCATTGCCTTTGCCGATAGCCAAAATCGGCCTGCACAACCGCAACAAGATGCTCAATCGCCTGGCCGGAGACGAAGCCGCCCTGCACGAAATGGCGCAGGCCTTCTGCTTGGACTTGCGAACGTGTATGGGCGCAGCATTTGACGCCTTGAAGCGGCAGAACTGGACGGTATTGGCCGCGCAAGCGCATGCCCTCAAGGGCTTGTTATCAAGCATCACGGCTGATGGCGCAGTGGCTCAGGCCAAGTTGCTGGAACAGGCGGCGCGCCAAGCGAATGTTGCAGCGGCCAAGACCGCCTTTGACGAACTGTCTGAATCCGCCCGCGACACCTTTAACGTGGTGAAAAACTGGTAGGCGCGCCCGCTTGCCGCATGCAAAGCGTGATGTAGTTCCGGAATCCAAAATACTGTGATGCCAAGCCCGAAATAAACCGCTTGCAATTGGGCCGGTAAATGTTACTGTTTGTGTACCTAATTATCCAGTAACACCCAAGGAGTTTCACCATGACACTCACAGCGTTTTCCAGACATTTGGTGGCACTGGCAGGTTTGGGAGCAATCCTTGCTGCCCAGGCCGAGTCCACCCTTAGCGCAGGCCCGGCGGCGGGCCTTGCGGCAAGCGCCAGGCTCGAATTCCGGGTGGTGGTTCCAACGATCATTTTCATGCAGGTGGGCACTGGCACAAATTTCGCGAATAACGCGACCATTGACCTTGTCGACTTCAATGTCCCGACCGCCGATGTCGGCACCGGCAATCCAACCCCAGGCTTGAGTTCGGCGCCAGTCACTGCACGCGTTGTCACCAACGGCAACAGCGTGAGCCTGACGGCCCGCGGCTCGGCCGGCGGCTTGACCAACGGCGCTCAATCGATCCCCTGGTCGCAAATCATGGCGGCCGCCGGTGGCAGCCTGCCCCATCCGGCCATTGGTGATGGCGTAGCCGGCGCCGCATCGACGTTAGTAGCCTCCGCTGGCGTCCTGGACCGCAGTTCAACCTGGAGTTTCAGCTACCGCAACAGCAATACTCTGCCGGCTGGAAATTATGGTGGTCAGGTGACCTATACCGCGGCCCTGCCTTGACGACACTTTTGTAATATTGCCCTGCTATCCGCAAAGCATCAAAGCGGCAGCGAACCAGCGGCGGCGATTCGATCAGTTGCGGCGATGGTTGTCCGCTCGACAAGCCGGTCGTCACCTAGAACAATCATTGCGAACAACAGCTCGTCGACACTGCTGGCGCGTGCTGTGCGCCGCGCCAACAACGGTGTCGCCGTCGGGTTGAGGACAATGAAATCGGCCTCATGTCCGGGCTGCAAATTGCCCACGACGCCTTCAAGGCCAACGGCGCGGGCAGCACCCGCCGTGTACCGCCACCACAGTTCCTGCGGACTTAAGCTCACGCCGGGACGGTCGCCCTGCCCGTGCTCGCTGTCGATGCAGGTTCTGCCAACGTAATACGCTGCCAGCATGGTGTGAAACGGGCTGAAGCTGGTGCCACCGCCGACATCGCTGGCCAGGCCGTAACTGAACCCGGCCCTGTCGGCGCCAGTGAAGTCAAAAAAACCACTGCCCAAAAACAGGTTGCTGGTCGGGCAAACGGCCGCAACCGCGCCGCTGCTGCGCATCAAGGCGCGATCGTCGTTGTCGAAATGGATGCAATGTGCGTAAACCGCGCGCTTTCGCATCAGACCAAAATCGTCGTAGATCGACAGGTAACTGCGCGACTTCGGAAACAGGCGACGCGCCCAGGCAATTTCGTCCTGGTTTTCGGCCACGTGTGACTGAATCCAGACGTCGGCGTATTGGGCGGCCAGTTCCCCCGCGCCCTGGAGTTGCGCGTCGCTGCAACTGGGGGCAAAACGCGGCGTGATGGCATACCCCAGCCGCCCTTGGCCGTGCCACTTTTGGATCAGGGCCTCGGTGTCAATCAGGCTTTGCTCAGTGCCGTTGCACAGTCCCTGCGGCGCGTTGCGGTCCATCAGGCACAGACCGGTGGTCAGGCGCATTCCTGCTGCGTTCGCCGCTTCAAACAATGCATTCACCGATTCGACATGCGACGTGGCAAACGCCAGCGCGCTGGTGACACCATTGCGCAGCAGCTCTGCTATAAAATATGCAGCAACCTTTGTACTGTATTCGACGGCCTTAAAGCGATTTTCTTCTGGAAATGTGTAATTCTCCAGCCACGGCAACAAACCGGGCGCTGGCGAGCCAATGATGTCGGTTTGAGGGTAATGCAGGTGCATGTCCACGAATCCGGGCGCGATGATGCGGCCGGGCAAATGTTCTACCGGCACACCGGGAAATTGGTCCTTGAGCGCATGCCAGGAGCCTGCCGCCTGCACCGTTCGCACGCCGGCGCTGTTGGCTCCGACAACCAGCAGGCCGTCGGCGTCGTACTGCGCCGATTGATGCGGCGGCGCACCGGCATCAAAGCGCAACAGGGCGGCGCGATACGCTTTCATGCGCCCAAGATTACCTTATTTGGACAACTTGCCCTGCACGCCTTCGACCAGCCAGTTCATGCCGAGAATTTGCCTGTCGTCGAGCGATTGGCCTGCAGCAACCACCGCCTTGCCGTCGTTGTCCTTAATGTCCCCGCGCAGCGCGGCAAACGGCAGCAGCTTGCCGCTGGCGATGTCACGCTGGCGCGCCAGCACTTCGTCTTGCACCGCTTTGGGCACCTTGGCGCCAAAGGCTCCGACCTTGACCATGCCCTCTTTCACGCCACCCCAAAGATTGCCGGATTTCCAGCTGCCATCAAGTGCAGCGCGGGCGCGTTGCGTGTAGTAGCTGCCCCACTCGTGCGTGACGGCAACGATCTGCGCATCGGGCGCCACCTTGCGCATGTCAGAGTGGTAAGCCACAGCCATTTTTCCGCGTTCCTGGGCGGCAACCATGACCGCGTTGGAGCCGGTATGAAAAGCGATCACGTCGACGTTCTGGTTGAACAGGGTCATGGCTGCGTCACGCTCGCGCGGCGGATCAAACCAGGCGTTGAGCCAAATGACTTTGACTTCGGCTTTGGGATTCACCGACCGCATGCCCAGGGTGAACGCGTTGATGCCCTGCAACACCTCGGGAATCGGAAAACCTGCGACATAACCGGCCAGATTGCTTTGCGTCATGTGTCCAGCGGCGATGCCGGCCAGGTAACGCCCTTCGTAATAACGCGCGTTGGCGGTGCCGACATTCGGCGCTAACCTGTAGCCCGTGATGGATTCAAACTTGACGTTCGGGAAGTCCCGCGCCACATTGAGCGTGGGTTCCATGTACCCAAAACTCGGCGTGAAGATGAGGCTGTGGCCGCTGGCGGCGAGGTCCCGGATGACACGCTCGGCGTCCGGCCCTTCAGCGACGTTTTCGACGTAGCTGGTTTTCACCCGTTCACCCAGCGCGGCCTGCACGGCCTTGCGGCCTTCCTCGTGCTGACGCACCCAGCCGGCGTCGGTCAGGGGCGCGACGTAGACGAAACCGATTTTGAGGGGTTCCCGCAGTGGCGCAGCCGACGGGGTTTGGGAAAAAGCGCAAAACGAAATACAGGTGGCGAAAAGACAGGCGGCGACGCGGGTCGCTGCGAGGTTTTTATACATGGTAGTCCTCTACATGGCTCCGGGGTTGAAAAAACAAAGCCCGCCGGAGCAGCGGGCCTTGAGGGCAATTTTAACCGGGCCTTGACCTTGAGGTCCCGGTGCTTTGCGACATCGGCTTTAGTGAAAGTTTAGTGAAAGGTCTCAAACACCTGGTTCAGGCGTTCGACATATTTTTTTCTCAGGCGGGCGTCCATGAAGCTGGCCTCAAAACTGTTGTGAGCCAGCTGCCATGCGTGCCGGGCGCCCATCCCCAGCGCGGCAAACGTCTGGGTGAAATTCTCGTTGATGTAGCCGCCAAAATACGCCGGGTCATCGGAGTTGATGGTGGCCACGATGCCGGCGTCCAGCATCTTGCCGATGTTGTGCCCGGCCAGAGTGTTGAACACGCACAGTTTCAGGTTCGACAACGGGCAGACGGTCAGGGGAATCCGGTCCTTGACCAGGCGCTGCATCAGCGCCGCATCGCGAAACGCCTGTACGCCATGGTCGATGCGCTCCACCTTCAGCACATCCAGCGCGCTCCAGATGTAGGCCGGCGGGCCCTCCTCGCCGGCGTGTGCGACGAGACGGAAACCCAATTCGCCGCAGCGCGCAAACACCTTGGCAAACTTTTCCGGCGGGTGGCCCAGCTCGCTTGACGCCAGGCCAATGCCGACGATCTTGTCGCGCAAGGGCAGTGCCTGTTCCAGCGCTGCAAAGGCTTCGTCCTCACTCAGGTGGCGCAGGAAACACATGATCAATGACGCGCTGACGCCCAACTTCAACTGCGCATCCACACAGGCGCGGTGCAGGCCGTTGATCACTGTGTCAGAACCCAGGCCATGACCGGTGTGGGTCTGGGTGTCGAAAAATATCTCGGCGTGGACCACGTTGTCTGCGGCAGCGCGCTTCAGGTAAGCAAACGCCATGTCGTAAAAATCGGTTTCCGTCTTCAGCACCGTGGTGCCGATGTGGTAAATGTCCAGAAAATCCTGCAGCTTGCTGAAACGGTAGGCCGCCTTGAGCGCCGGCACGTCGGCGTGGGCCAGCGGCACCTGGTTGCGCCGGGCCAGCTCGAAAATCATCTCGGGTTCCAGCGAGCCCTCGATGTGCATGTGCAGTTCGGCCTTGGGCATGGCCTGGAGCAGCGCTGGCAGGCGTTCGGGCGCGATGTCGCGCAGGGCGGGAGGGGTGGCGGTCATCGGCAAACTCCAAAAGTGATGCCCAGTTTAAGCAGATGGCGCCGGTAAGCGGCCGACGCCTTGTCAGCCGCGGTATGCAATTCGGCGCGGCCATCCAGCGGCAGGCCCAACGGCAGACATTTGGGCGTTTGTGATTCGAGCACTGGTTTGTCCTGCATGAAAATGGTGTGCTGGAATTCTCGCAGCGTGTCCTCATGGGATTCAAAATCCGCCATGGCCAGACGGAACCAGACGCGGCTGGACTCCGGTGCGACGGGGCAGATGAACAAGGCGATCGATTCGCGGAATTGGCCCGACCCTACGCTTTGGCGACCGCTGCCGGCGTCAGGCTCTTTGGTCAGCACCGCCATGTAGGGCGCCGAGACTTCGTAGGTGTAGTCGACTTGGGCCGGCGCGGTGGAATGCAGACTGGAGCGGGGTTGCCAGGCGCGGCATTGCGTCGCCAGCAGGCCATTGGGCGTCACCGTGACCTGGTAGTCGTCAATGGCCGCGTTGGCGCGCGTGCCAAGCAAACCCTCGTGCACAAAACCGAAATGCGCCATGTCGAGAAAATTTTCAACAATGCGCGGCGCGCTGGTGGCGACATCGTAGGGGCCGCAGTTCAATTTGCGCAATTGGGTGTCTGACTCTGCGGCAAATTTTGGTGGCAACGGTGTCGGCTCGTTGTCAGCCGAAAGCCTGACCCAGATCAAGCCAAATTTTTCAATCGCCTGAAATGTCGTTGCGCAATGCGTTGGCGGCGGTGTGAACCCCGGCAACGCGGGCACATGAACACAGCGGCCAGCGGGCTCAAACTGCCAGCCATGGTAAACACATTCGAGCCTGCCGCCCGCCACTTTGCCCAATGACAGCCGGGTCCCGCGGTGCGGGCACTGGTCGGCCCAGGCGTGCACCGCGCCCGTTTCATCCCGCCATAGCACCACTGCGCGCTCCAGCAGCTTGACGCCCAGCGGCCGCGTGTCAACATCGTCAAACAGAGCAACCGGGTGCCAATGTGTTTCTTCGATCATTCCAGTTCTTCAATAGGAAAAGGCTGCTTTTCAGCAGCCTTTTCGACGCCAACGGTGAGGCGTAGCGAGCGGGTTTCAGGCTAGGCGCACGGAGCGCAGGAACCGGAATGAACTTAATGTCCATGAGGATTCCGACAGAAAGGGGAAGGGGCCCCTTTCTCCCCTCTGGCGCAACGACGCATGAAGCCCGCGCAGTAGCTGAACTATTTCTTGTCGCCGCCCGGAACCTTGCCTTCCACACCTTTGACGTAGCTGCCCATGCCGCTCAACCACTTGTCGTCGCCCACCGCGTCTTTGGCGACCATCACCTTGCCGGTGTTGTCGGTGATCGGGCCCTTCCAGATGGCGTAGCTGCCATCGGCGAGGCCCTTTTTCACCTCCTCCACCTTGGCCTTGGTTTCAGCGGGCACGTCTTCGGCAATCGACACGATGTCGATCGCCCCTTCCTTCACGCCCCACCAGACGCCCGCGCCGCCCTTCCAGGAGCCGTCCAGGGCTTCCTTGGTGGCCTTGATGTAATACGGGCCCCAGTTGATGATGCTCGAGGCCAAATGGGCTTTGGGGCCGTAGGCGGTCATGTCGGAGTCCCAGCCGAAGGCGCGTTTGCCTTTGGCTTCGGCGGTCTTGAGCACTGCGGGGGAGTCGGTGTTCTGGAACAGGACATCGGCGCCGCCATTGATCAAGGCGGTTGCAGCTTCGGATTCTTTCGGCGGGTCGAACCAGCCATTGACCCAGATCA
>JANNYX010000654.1:0-3738 GCA_031410295.1 Rhodoferax sp. | reverse complement strand
CGCGCGAGATGATCAAGGCGCTCGGCACCTTGAAAAAATGCGCGGCCCTGACGAACACGAAGCTCGGCTTGCTCGACGCCGCGAAATCCGAATGCACGGTGCGCTCAAGCCTGATGATGGCCGACTACCGTCTGCGGGTGCAGCGCCATATTGGAGGAACAGATGCAGCTTGTGAGCTTGGTCTGGCGGGCAAATTTCCTGCATGTCAGCAAGGTTGTCAGAGTCCATCGCCAAGATCAGGTCAAACTTTGAAAAATCCTGCTCGATGACTCTTCGGCAGCGTAACCGCCCAATTTCGTGGCCGCGACGCAACAGTGCGGCTTCTGCTCGCGAGTCGGGTTTCTCGCCAAAACTGCTGGCATGGGTGCCAGCGGAATCAACGCTGATCGTTGCCGCCAAGCCGCCGCGCGTTGCTTGAGTCTGAAGTGCAACTTGCGCCATAGGGGAGCGGCAAATGTTTCCCATGCAAACGACGAGGAGCTTTTTCATTAGCCGCAATTTTAAAGAAGTTGAGACGGCCCTCATTTGACCACCCGTCTCAAAATGCTGGAACGGTAGCGGCGATCAGGCAATAATTCTCGGTTCTGTGGCCAATTCAGTCAAAGCACTCAATTGCTATCAGTTTTGCAAGCAAATGCGTTATATTCAGCGCGGATCAATTGATCGTTGGGCCAATCGCCCAAGATGTCCCGGAAAAATGGAAGTTGTTATGAACAATATTTGCAAACGAGCAGGATTTTTGGCGCGTTGGGTGCTGATGGCAGTGGCCGTCGTCATGGTGGCGGCTTGCGCGCAAGGGCCGACGTACCCGCCGGCACCCTCCGGGGCCGCTAATGAAGGTTACAACTATATCGTGGGTCCAGGCGATTCCCTCAACATCATTGTCTGGCGCAACCCGGAGCTTTCAATGTCTGTTCCAGTGCGTCCCGACGGCAAACTGACCACCCCGCTGGTAGACGAACTGTTTGTTCAAGGCAAAACTTCAGTTGAAATCGCCCGCGACTTGGAAAAAGCACTGGCCAAGTACGTCCGTGACCCCGTCGTTACTGTGATCGTGACGGGATTTGTCGGCCCATATAGTGAACAGATTCGTGTGGTCGGCGAGGCTGCGCGCCCACAATTTTTGCCATACAAGCAGAAAATGACCTTGTTGGATGTGATGATCGCTGTGGGCGGACTTACAGATTTTGCAGATGGAAATGGCGCGACCATATTCCGGGCATCTGAAGGCGACAAACGTTACTCCGTGCGCATAAAAGACTTGATCCGGCGGGGCGACATTTCCGCCAACGTCGAAATGAAACCGGGCGATGTCTTGATAATTCCTCAAGGCTGGTTCTGATCAACGTTTTAAGCGCTTCGCCAACGGTCAAAGTCTAGCCACCCAGTTTTTTGCGGACCCGTGTATTTTTTGCACTTCATTTGATTTCAGCCCATGGATGAATTGATTAGCCAGTTGTCGACGATTGCCAGGGGCGTATGGAAACACCGTTGGCCAGGCTTGCTGGTCGCCTGGGTCGTAGGTGCCATCGGGGCCGCCGTCGTTCTTTGGGTGCCGGACAAGTTCGAAGCGAGCGCGCGCATCTACGTTGATACTCAGTCAATCTTAAAGCCGTTGATGTCCGGGTTGGCAGTGCAGCCAAACGTGGAGCAACAAGTAGCCATGTTGAGCCGCACGCTCATCAGTCGACCCAATGTGGAGAAGTTGGTGCGCATGGCTGACTTGGATTTGGGTGAAAAATCCAAAGAGGCCCATGATGCCTTGATTGAAGAAGTGACGAAAGCCGTCCAGATCAAAAACGTGGGACGGGACAATCTTTACACGATGAGTTACCGTGATACGGTGCCAGAGAAGGCTAAACGTGTGGTGCAGTCTCTGGTGTCAATTTTCGTTGAATCAAGCCTTGGCGACACCCGCAAGGATTCTGATGTTGCGAAAAAATTCATCGATGAACAAATTAAGGGGTACGTGATCAAGCTCGAGGAGGCCGAGACGCGATTAAAAGAATTCAAGCTTCGAAATATTGAAACTCAGACGGCTGATGGCAAAGACATGTCCGTGCGCATCGGCGACGTCACGAATCAGCTGAATCAAGCGCGCCTTGAATTGAAAGAGGCGGAAAATGCCCGCGATGCCGCCAAGAAACAACTTGAAACTGAGAAGGCGCAGTCTGGGAATATCGCGACGCGCAGTCTTCTTCAAGAGTCTGCGGCGGTTGTTTCCACGCCGGAAATAGATGGTCGTATCACTGCCCAAAAAACAAATATTGACAACTTGCTGCAAAGGTTCACCGATAGCCACCCGGATGTTGTCAACGCGAGAAAACTTGTTAAAGACCTAGAGGAGCAAAAACGCAAGGAAGTTGCCGAGTTGCGCAAAGCCGCGATGGCCATACCTGCTGCGCAACCCAGTGCAAGTCTTGCTTCTCAGGAGTTGAGCCGAATGCTTGCGACTGCGGAAGTCCAGGTAGCTTCTTTACGAGCCCGTGTTGGGGAATACGAGATACGAGTCAAACGCGCACGCGAGTTGATGAAAACCGCCCCGCAGATCGAATCAGAGTATTCCCAATTGAATCGGGACTACGCGATCAATAAGAAGAATTATGAGGATTTGGTGGCTAGGCGCGAGTCCGCTTCGCTCTCAGGTGATTTGGAAGGAGCATCTGGAATTGCGGATTTTCGCCTGATAGATCCTCCCAGGGTTGCTCCTCAACCGGTTGCCCCCAATCGTTTACTCTTGATGCCGTTAGCGCTACTCGCAGCCTTGGCGGCGGGACTGGCCACCGCGTTTATGGCTAGCCAATTGCGTTCGGTTGTATTTGATGCGCGTGGTTTGCGCGATCTTGCCGGTCTACCCTTGCTGGGAGTCGTTACGCTTGTGATCAACGACTCGACAAGTGCGCGCGAGCGTGGCGATTTGAACAGATTTGTGCTTGCATCTGCAAGTTTGGTGGGTGTGTTTATCGCGGGTATTGCCGCCTTGGCATATTTTTCTGGCCGGGTGGCCTAAGGCAAATGACTAGTTTGATTGAACAAGCCACGCAGCGGCTCGAGCAATTGCGTAGGGCGGGTGTGGCGATGCCTGACCTGTCAACTCCGCCAAAAAGGGCGATTGACGATCACATTGCGGGTCGCGGCATTTCGGGAGCCGCGATTGCTCCTGTTTCAGCTCTTTCGAAGGCGGAAGCAGTGGTCTCTCGCCGTGTTGAAATTGACCTCGAAGCGTTGTCGGTGGCTGGCATTGTCAGCCCCAATTCGCCACGTTCGCAGGTCGCAGACCAGTTCCGAGTCATTAAACGACCACTTATCAGCAATGCACAGGGGAAAGGCGCATCTGCCATAGCCAATGGCAATTTGATCATGGTGACCAGTGCATTGGCTGGCGAAGGAAAGAGTTTTACTGCTATCAACCTGGCAATGAGCATCGCCACTGAGTTGGACACGACAGTTCTGTTGGTCGACGCTGATGTTGCCCGGCCCTCGGTCCTTCGCGTTCTCGGATTGCCGCCCAGTCCTGGCCTGCTCGATCTTGTACTTGACGAAAAATTGGAAATGTCGAGCGTTCTGTTGAGAACAAATATCGAAAAACTCACTGTTTTGCCAAGTGGAACTCCGCACGAGCGGGCGACTGAATTGTTAGCCAGCGATTCAATGATCAAACTGCTTGAAGACATGGCGAAGCGTTACGCAGATCGAATTATCATATTTGATTCGCCTCCCTTGTTACTGACCACAGAG
>JANNYX010000653.1:0-2918 GCA_031410295.1 Rhodoferax sp. | reverse complement strand
GCTCAATGCAAGCCAGTTGTGCCAGCGAATCGACCAGAAACACGATGCGCAGGCCGGCGCGCTGGCGCTTCAGGTGGTCGATCTGCGCCAGGTCATTGGCGGCGAAAACCTGGTTGGCGATGAGGCAGTTTTTTGCGCCGGCAGCCAGCGCCACCTGCAACTGTGTGACGTTGGCCACCGTCATGCCCCAGGCGCCGGCGTCGAGCTGGCGTTGAAAGAGTTGCGGCGACAGCGTCGTCTTGCCATGCGGGGCGAGGTCCACCCCTTGCCCGCGCGCAAAGTCTTGCATCCACTGCAGGTTGTGCTGCAAGCGCTCTTGGCGCACCACGGCGATGGGAAATGGCAAATCACCACGCAAGACGTTCCAGCCCTGGCGGCCAATCTGTGAGCGGCAGAGTGGCGCGCTGGCATGGGGAAAGCCCTTTTGGCGGTTGTCCAGAATGGGGTCGAGCAAAGAGTCGAGCGAAGGGTCGCGGGAAAGGTCGCGCGAAGGGTCGAGTAAGGGGTCGAGCAAGTCCACCACGGGGGCAATTAAATGTGATTGAATTATTTTTTATTCAAATATTCACTATATAGGCCGTCAAATACAATAAATAGTTTGATATATAAATAGTAGCATTATTGAATATAAATTATACTTAAATGTATATAATATAATTATTTAACGGAATTTAAGGAAATTCAACGAGACTCGAACTAGGCCATTTGCGTGTCGTCAACAGGGCCTTAAACCGGCCAAACCACGCCGTTGTCATTCAAGATCGCATCAAGCGGTTGATCGTGCGGCTCGGGCTCAAAATCTTCCGTATAACCGCAGGTATAACCCAGGCCCACGGTGAAGGGTTTGGGCTGCAACTGCGCCAGGGTGCGGTCGTAAAAACCGCCGCCGTAACCCAGCCGCATGCCGCCAATGCCGTAACCCACACAGGGCACAAACAACAGTGTGGGCACGATCACTTCAGTGTCTTTGGGTTTGGGGATGCCAAAGGCGTCCTCCTGCATCGGGCAGCCGGGGTACCAGGCGTGGAAGGTCAGCGTTTTGTGCACTTTGTCCATCACCGGCAGGCCAATGCGCCGCGGCTCGGGCTGGTCGATCAACTCGCCATCTTCCTTCCAGCGGTGCAGCGCGGGCAGCGGGTCAAACTCGCCGTGGATCGGCCAATACGCGCCGATGACCACGTCTTTACGGCCCACCAGCCAGATGCGCATCACCTGCTGCAATTGGTCGGCCCGTTGTAGGCGATCCGGCAGGTTAAGGCGTTCCTCGATGAGACGTTTGCGAATTTCCTTTTTGACAAGCGCTCTTTTGTCCCCAGTACTGTCCATAATTCTCCCCATGCGGTTATCAGCAATTTTGACATTGATCCCCCTCGTGATGGGCCTCTATTTGCCAGTGGCGTCAATGGCCCAGACCCGGGGCGACGACAGCCTGCTGGAGATCCACCAGGCCTTCAGGAAAGGTGACAAAAAACGTGTCGCCGCGCTGTTGCCGCTCGCGGCGGGCCACCCGCTGGAAGCCTGGGCCGCCTATTGGGACTTGAAGCTGCGCCTGGACAGCGCCACCGCCGCCGAGGTGCAGGACTATTTCGCCAGGTACGCCGGCAGCTACCAGGAAGACCGTCTGCGCAACGACTGGCTGCAACTTTTGGGCGCGCGCCGCGACTGGACCAACTTCGTCGCCGAATACCCCAATTACCGCATGGGTGACGACAAAGAGGTGCGTTGTTACGCTCTGGCCAGTGAAAACGCGCTGGCAAGCCTCGCCACACCCGAGATGGCCGCCCAGTTGAAAGCGCTGTGGTACAGCCAGCGCGACGCCGACGACGGCTGCACTTACCTGGCCGGCCGCCTGTACGCCGCGCGCAAGCTCAATGAGGCCGATATCTGGCAAAAGGCCCGCCTGGCGATGGACGCCAACCGCCCGCGCGCTGTGCGGGCTGCGGTGGACATCATCTCGCTCGAGACCGGCGCCACCGCCAGCGAGATTTACGACGCGCCGGCGCGTTTCCTCGCCAAACACGTGATCGCCGCCTCCCGCGCGAGCAAGGAGCTGGTGGTGCTGGCCATCATCCGCATGGCCAACAGCGACCCTGACGCCACCATGGCCGTGCTGGAGAACCATTGGGCTGTGCACCTGACACGTGAGCAGCGCTCCGGGGCCTGGGGCGCCGTTGGCAAAGCCGCCGCGCAACGCCTGGCCAACGACGCGCTGGAGCATTTCGCCAAGGCCGCCCCGAAAGACCTGAATGACGACCAACTGGCCTGGCGCACCCGCGCGGCACTGCGCAAGGCCAATTGGCGCGAGGTGCTGGCCGCCACCGGCGCCATGAGCGAGGAGGCGAAACAGGAGGCCAGCTGGGTCTACTGGCGCGCGCGCGCCCAGATCAAACTGGCCAAAACCGAAGGCCAGCAGGACGAAGGCAAGGCCGCCTTGCAGGGTATTGCCGGCGGGCGCGGGTTTTACGAACAACTGGCGCTGGAAGAACTCGGGCAACGCATCACCACCCCCGGGAAACCGCCCGAATTGAGCGCGGAGGAGAAAGACGCCGCACGCAAAAATGCCGGCCTCATCCGCGCCCTGCACGCCATCCAGATCGGCCTGCGCCCCGAGGGTGTGCGCGAGTGGAACTACAGCACCAACCTGCACGCCAAAGGCGGCATGGCAGACCGCGAACTGCTGGCCGCCGCCGACCTGGCCTGCCAGCGCCAGGTGTGGGACCGCTGCATCAACACCAGCGAACGCACCAAAGGCGTGGTCGACATTGACCAGCGATACCCGATGCCCTTCAAAGACGCCGTGGTGGCGCGCGCGCGGCAAATCGAACTCGACCCGGCCTACGTTTATGGCCTGATCCGCCAGGAGAGCCGCTTCGTCATCGACGCCCGCTCCCACGTGGGCGCCTCCGGCCTGATGCAGG
>JANNYX010000652.1:0-2707 GCA_031410295.1 Rhodoferax sp. | reverse complement strand
AGCTGCCAGAAGGCAAAGAGATGGTGATGCCGGGGGACAACGTCAGCATCACCGTCAAGCTGATCAACCCGATTGCCATGGAAGAGGGTCTGCGCTTTGCCATCCGTGAAGGTGGCAAGACGGTGGGTTCGGGTGTGGTTGCGAAGATTCTGGCTTAAGGAGCACAACAATGGCTAGCACCAAGCAAAAAATCCGTATCCGCCTCAAAGCGTTTGACTACAAATTGATCGACCAGTCGGCCGCTGAGATTGTGGACACCGCCAAGCGCACCGGCGCCATCGTCAAGGGCCCCGTGCCTCTGCCGACACGCATGAAGCGTTTTGACATCTTGCGTTCACCGCACGTCAACAAGACCAGCCGTGACCAGTTCGAAATCCGCACGCACCAGCGTTTGATGGACATCGTGGACCCGACGGACAAAACCGTCGACGCCCTGATGAAGCTCGACCTGCCTGCGGGTGTCGACGTGGAAATCAAGCTGCAATAACGCGGATTTGGTTCGAAAATTAGAACGGCCTGGAGGCAAATCCAGGCCGTTTTTTACTGCCTGAAGCGGATTTTTGTTAATCGGTTCAAACGTTGGCCATGACCGCGGAAGGCTCCTCATCCTCCACCACGCGGTGCGCCCAATCGGTGAGTTTTGTGGTGTCGGCCCGCAACACTTCTTGTTTGACAGCCAGAATTTGTGCCGGGTGCATGGAAAAGCTGCGCAGACCCAGACCCAGCAACAATCGTGTCATCGTTGTGTCGCCGGCCATTTCGCCGCATACGCTGACGCCCTTACCCTGGCGCTGACACTCGGCGATAGTCTCAGCCACCAGGCGCAGCACCGCCGGATGCATGGGATCGTAAAGATGCGCCACGGACTCATCAGCCCGGTCAATTGCCAAGGTGTACTGGATCAGGTCATTGGTCCCCAATGAGAGGAAATCAAAATACTTCAGGAACAGTTTCAACGTCAACGCCGCCGCGGGAATTTCGATCATCGCGCCTAACTGCAATGTTCCGTAAACAGCGCCCCGGCTGTCGAGTTGCGCACGTGCTTGATCCAGCAAGGCCACGGTCTGACGGATTTCGCTGGCGTGCGCCAACATTGGAATCAACAGGTTGACGCGGCCGGTAGCAGCAGCCCGCAAAATCGCCCGCAACTGCGTCAAGAACATCTCCGGGTCAGCTAGGCTCCAGCGGATCGCACGCAGCCCGAGTGCCGGATTCAGGTGGGCGTTGTCGTGGTAAGCCTTGTCGCCGGGTTTCAGGAGTGGTTTGTCGGCGCCAATGTCCACTGTGCGGATGGTCACCGGCAAACCTTGCATGCCCTCGATGGCTCGGCAATACGCACGGTATTGCTCTTCTTCGTCTGGCAGATCGCCGTTGCGGCCCATGAATAGGAATTCGCTGCGGAACAGTCCCACACCGACGGCGCCGGCTTTGACGGCGCCGGGCGCGTCTTCCGGCATTTCGATATTGGCCAGCAATTCGATTTTTTGACCGTCCAGCGTCACCGCCGGAGTATGGCGCAAGCGGCCCAGGCGACCGCGTTCCAATTGAAGCTGACGTTGTTTGAACCCGTATTCGGCCAGGATGATGGATGAAGGGTCAACAATCACCACTCCGGCGTCGCCATCGATGATGACCCAGTCGTCCTGGCGCACCAATTGGCTGGCCTGGCGCGCGCCGACTACCGCCGGTATGTCCATGCTGCGCGCCACTATCGCAGTATGCGAGGCGCGCCCACCAACATCGGTGATGAAGCCGGCAAACACACTTTGCTTGAACTGCAGCATGTCCGCCGGCGACAAGTCGTGGGCTATCAGAATCAGTGGCACATCAACCGTATCGTCCAGCAGCAAGTCCTGCTGGGGCGCCTTGCGCGGCGGGCGGGCGTGGATCACCCGCGCCAGCGAAGACGGGTCGCCCTTCATGGCCCGCAGTACCCGCTCGGTGATCTGCTCCAGGTCGGCCTTGCGTTCACGCAGGTATTCGTCTTCCATCTCGTCAAACTGGCGCGCAATTACCTCAAACTGCGAGGTCAGCGCCCATTCGGCGTTGTACATGCGGCCGGTGATCCAGTGTTTGACGCCTTGGATCAGCTCATCGTCCTGCAACAACATCAAGTGCACGTCAAGCAACGCCGCCAATTCATGGGGCGCCTCTTTCGGACCCATCAGGGCGATGGTTTTCTGCAACCTGTGGATCTCATCAACGACATGGTTGCGACCGACGCGCACGCGTTCGATTTCAGCCTCGACTTCGCTGGCTTCGATGAAATAGTGCGCCACGTCGACCCGGCTCGAAGCCACTAAAACGGCACGGCCTATTGCAATCCCGCGGGCGACCGCCAATCCGTGGATGGAGAACGTCATGTAGCAGCTTCCAGAATGTCCCCATGCGACGAGGTGCGTGCGGCCTGTCGCGCCACTGAACACCATCGTTTTGCGGCGCCATCTGTCCCTGCAAGCGTTGGAGCAAAATTTTCCGCAGGGGCGCCCCTAGATGAATTAGCCCCCTCGGGGGGCAACGCAGCACTCGAAGTGGCAAGCGTGAGGGTCAAATTTTTCGCAGGGCCGCCCCAAGAAAAATTCACCCCCTCGGGGGGCAGCGCAGCACACGAAGTGGCAAGCGTGGGGGCCATATTTATTCCCCTTCCCCGAATTTGCCGCTGGTATTGGGGTTGCGATTGAGGTTGAGACCCATGGCGAGCAAGAGC
>JANNYX010000651.1:0-4725 GCA_031410295.1 Rhodoferax sp. | reverse complement strand
AACACACCAAGCAACGTTGCGTTGATCAAATAGGCAGGTATGCCCAATTCGAGCAAGCGCGTCACTGCCGAGGGAGCGTCATTGGTGTGCAATGTCGAGAAGACAAGGTGGCCAGTGAGCGCCGCCTGCACCGCCATCTCGGCCGTGGCTAGGTCGCGAATCTCGCCGACCATGATGATGTCCGGGTCTTGCCGCATGAGTGCGCGCAAACCTTCGGCAAACCCAAAATCCAGTTGGGGCTGTACCTGGGTTTGGTTGAAGGCAGGCTCGATCATCTCGATCGGGTCTTCCACCGTACTGACGTTCACCTCTTCCGTGGCGACGCGTTTCAAAGTAGCGTACAGAGTGGTGGTTTTCCCCGAGCCGGTCGGGCCAGTCACCAAAATAATGCCGTGTGGCCGTTTCACCAAAGCCTCCCAGCGCTGGCTGTCGTGCTGGTTGAAACCCAGGGCATCCAGATCCTTGACGGCGTTGTCCGGGTCAAAAATACGCATGACCATTTTTTCACCGAAAGCCGTGGGCAGGGTTGAAATCCGCATCTCGATCTCGTCCCCGCGCGGGTTGCGCGTCTTGATGCGGCCGTCTTGCGGGCGCCTGCGTTCGACCACGTCCATGCGCCCCAGAAGTTTGATGCGCGCCGTCATGGCATTGAGCACACCCATCGGCATCTGGTAGACCTGATGCAAGACACCGTCAATGCGAAAACGGATCACGCCTTGTTCGCGCCGCGGTTCCAGGTGGATGTCACTGGCGCGCTGGTCAAAAGCATACTGCCACAACCAGTCCACCACCTGCACCACGCTTTGGTCGTTGGCGTCGAGCTGGCGGTTGGTTTTCCCCAACTCCACCAGCTGCTCAAAACTGGCGCTGCCTGAATTCCCGCCGGCCTTCATGGCCATGCGCACTGATTTAGCGAGCGTGAAGAATTCAGCGGTGTATTTGTGGATGTCCTGCGGGTTGGACACGACCCGACGCACCACGCGCCGCGCCTGGCGCTCCACTTCGGCCACCCAATCTGTGATGTACGGTTCGCAGGTGGCGATCACCACCTCCAGATTTGACACCTGAACTGGCAGAATCTTGTGGCGCTCCGCATAAGCGGCGCTCATCACGTCAGCCACCTTGCCCACCTCCACTTTCAGCGGATCAATGCGAAGGTAGTCCAACTGGGACCGGCCCGCCAACCATTGCGTCAACGCCTCGATATCCAAGGGCTGGCCGTTGCTGGAGCGGCGCATGGAGACGCTTGACAGGCGCAGCAGGGGGTGTTGTGAGCTTTCGGCCTGAGCGCAACGAGCCACGGTACGGGCAGCCTCCTGCTCCGAGATCACGCCGTCAGCGTGCAACCAATGCACCAGGTGGCGCCAGTCGAGAGGACCGGCGTAAGGTGTCTTGGACGATGTTTTGTTCTTTTGGGCTGTGGTCAAGGTGAACCTGTCGACGGGGCCGGTCAAATGGCGAGTGGTTTGAGAATCCGCGCCCATTGGCGCGCCGGCAGACTCCATTGAGTCTGGATGATTTCGGCCTTGGCGGCAAGCGTTGCGCGCTTGACCGGATCTGACCTGTTGCGCGCCACCACCACAGTATTGCCGGCGTGTGTGGCCTTGAAGGTCCACACTGCTTCATCGCCAAACGCCGCGGCAATTTGCCCCAAACTGCGCACAAAGCTGGAGGATCGACCAAACAGGTTTACGGTCATGCAACCATTGGGCGACAACAACCGCCTGCAGTCGCGATAGAAGGATTCGCTGTCCAGCACAGGCGCTGCGGCTTCGTGGTCGTACAAGTCGACCTGCAACGCGTCGACTGTGCTGCGCCAGACAGGATTTCGTATTTCCAGCGCCGCATCCGCCAGCACAACCCGCATACGCGGATTGTCTGGTGGCAATTTGAACCAGCCCCTGCAGGCGATCACTACTTGAGGATTGAGTTCAATCGCGCAGACCTTCATGCGCAGGACCTTATGGCAATACTTGGTCAAGGAACCGGCGCCCAAACCGAGCTGCATCGCCTGCATTTTCGGAAGACTTTCAAGCTCTACAAACAAAAGCCAGGCCATCATGCGTTGGATATATTCATGCACCAACACTGTGGGTGAATCCAGAAGCATTGAGCCTTGAATCCATTGGGTGCCCAAATGCAAGTGGCGCACCGGGCCTTCGTCGGAAAAATTGACCTCTGGCAACAATTGGTGTGTTTTTTTCAAGATGCCTGCATTATCCTCAGGCCCATCGCGCGCAAGTGGTTGCGCATCCAACCCCAGGGCAAAGCATGAATTTTGACTCCTTCTGGATTATCTTGACCACCCAAGGCGCGGAGTTTGGGCTGAAGTTGTTGGGAGCCCTCGCGGCATGGGTTGTGGGCCGCTGGCTGATCGGGCTGGTCGCAAGGATGCTCAGTATCGGATTCAAAAAGGGCGGAAAGATTGACCAGACCTTGGCCAATTACCTGACCTCGATCGTTTCGGTGATGCTGAATATTGTGCTTGTCTTGGCAATCCTGGACATTTTCGGCGTCAAGACTACCTCTTTCGCGGTCCTTCTCGCTGGCGCTGGTTTGGCCATCGGCACCGCTTGGGGTGGCTTGCTGACCCATTTTGCCGCGGGTGTCTTCATGCAGTTTCTCAGGCCCTACAAGGTTGGCGACTGGGTGACTGCGGGCGGCGTCACTGGGAACGTGAAGGAGCTGGGCCTCTTTGGCACTACCTTGATCACTGGCGACAATGTCACGACCATTGTCGGGAACAACTCGGTTTTTTCGGGCGTCATCCAGAATTTCAGTACCTTGCCATCGCGGCGTGTGGATTGCACGGCAAAGGTAGCCAACAGTGTTGACCCCATGGAGGCGATTGCGCGTTTGAAATCTGCCGTGGCAGGGATTCCCAACGTGGTTCCCAGTCCTTCCCCGGAAATTGAAATATTGCAGTTCACTGCCGAAGGGCCGCTGCTGTGTGTGCGGCCTTTCGCCCATGCGGACCACTATTGGCAGGTGTATTTCGACACCCACAAGGCGATAGTCGCGACGTTTGGCGCAGCTGGCTATCCCACGCCAGATACACCGGTCGCGCCGCGCAATCGGTAGATCATTCCGGAGCCAACAACGCACCCAGGCGTGGCAATGCGGCTATTGCGTTGGCCTGAGTGGCGGCAGCCAAAGATTCAAGGGGGATTCCCCTAAGGGCAGCCACGGCTGCTGCAATTCGAGGCAATTGTGCCGGTTCATTGGACAACTGCAATTGACCAGTCCGCCGCTCTGCCACAGTTTTGTAGAGCCATTTGGGGGGGATATCGGGCGAATCGGTTTCGATCACGATGGCGCCGAGAGGCAAATTGACCGCCAGGCTGCGCAGCTGCAATGCACGCTCAAAGGTGACCGCGCCGCCGAACCCGAGTTTGAATCCAAGCTTGATGAATTCGCGCGCCTGCACGTCGCTGCCGTTAAAAGCGTGGGCAATGCCACGCCAGTTCTGGCCGTTTTGAGCGATGGTGCGCAAATGTTTCAGCAAACGGTCCGCAGAACGGCGAACATGCAGAATTACGGGCAGGTTGAATTCCCGAGCGAGTTTGAGCTGCTGAAGGTAAAAGTGTTCCTGTTTTTCCCGTAAAGGACTCGCACAAAGTTCAGGCACAAAAAAATCCAGGCCAATTTCACCGACGGCTACCAGGCGCGGGTCCCCAATATCACGGGCCAGGTGTTCCCGCAACGAGGACAAATCGGACTCGGCCGCCTCCTTGACGCACAAAGGATGAATTCCCAGCGCATAACTGTCGCCGCTCTCATGCGCGAGAAGCCGAACCGCATCGAAATTGGCAGGCCGCACTGCTGGAATTACGCAATGCACGACGCCATTTGCAGCCGCCCGTGCCCGCACCAACACCGTTGTGTCGCCAAACTCGCTGGCGTCCAGGTGGCAATGTGTATCGATCCAGGATGGCATCGGCCAGAAAATAACACAGGTGAATGCCGCCGACACGGCGTCGCTGTCCTTCTTATCCTCAAAATTTTGGCAATCCCCCTAAAGCAAAAAGCCCTGAACCGTGATACCGTAGTGATGGCGTTCTCATTGAAAACCCCTTTGCTTGCCCAACGGGCCAGGTGACATCATGCGCAGATCCGCTCTTTACAGCAGCTCGGTCAAGTTGCCGAGCCTTGGCGTTCCAGAAGTAGTTGTGACTGCGCCCTTGCGCCAACGCATTAGGGCGGCTGCCCGCGGCGCGCGAAAGATGTCGATCATGGATCCGCGCGTTTTGTGGGCCGCCATCGTCTTGCTGGCGCTGTTGTTAACCATCAATATCGCAATGCAAATACGCCCCGGCGCGCCAAAGTTAACCCAGGAAATCATCGACAGCGCCGTTCTCAAAACGCTGGAAACTGCCGATATACCGTCTGCCGCAGCCAGGGCCGCCGAAGCCATCGCGCCCTCGGTCGTTCGCGTCATGGGTTTGGTGAAAAACGCAGACGGTGATGCTGACCTTGAACATGGCGTGGGGACCGGTGTAGTGATCGTGGACAAAGGCATTATCTTGACCAACCTCCATGTTGTGCAAGGAGCTGAAACCATACGGATCACTTTTTCGGACGGGCTGGAAACAACTGCCACGATCAAGAGCGTGAAGCCAGAGGACGATCTGGCGGTACTGCAGGCGAAAACCATTCCCGATGACATGATCGCTGCGACCATGCGATCAACCGGAGACCTTAAGCCGGGCGACCACGTGGTCGCGG
>JANNYX010000650.1:0-1517 GCA_031410295.1 Rhodoferax sp. | reverse complement strand
CTCGCCGGCGAACAGACTCTCGACGAGATTGTGCTCAACAGCTGGGACTGGTACAAAGAAAACCACATCACCCTGCATGCCGGCAAGAAAGTTGTCGAAGTGGATCGAGTGAAACGTGTGGTCAAGGCCGACGATGGCACTGAGGAGGCGTATGACCGCCTGCTGCTGTGCACTGGCTCCAACCCCTTCATCCTGCCGGTGCCCGGCAAAGACCTGCCCGGGGTGATCGCCTACCGCGACATCGCCGACACCGAGACGATGATCGAAGCGGCGAAGAAATACAAAAACGCCGTTGTCATCGGCGGCGGCCTGCTGGGCCTGGAAGCCGCCAATGGCCTGATGCGCCGGGGCATGAACGTCACCGTGGTGCATGTGATGCCGACCTTGATGGAGCGCCAGCTTGATGCGGTGGCTGGCAAGATGTTACAAAAGTCGCTGGAAGACCGCGGGCTGAAGTTCCTGATTGGCGCACAGACGCAGGAACTCACTGCGGGCGCGGATGGAAGGGTCGCGTCGATCAAATTCAAAGACGACACCGAAGTTGCCACCGACCTGGTGGTGATGGCGGTCGGCATCCGCCCCAACACGGCACTGGCCGAGTCGATGCACCTGCACTGCAACAAAGGCATTGTCGTCAACGACACCCTGCAAACCACTACCGACGCGCGCATTTACAGCGTCGGTGAATGCGCCGCGCACCGCGGCATCGCCTATGGCCTGGTGGCGCCGCTGTTTGAACAGGCCAAGGTGGCGGCCAACCACCTGGCGCAGTTTGGCATTGGCCGTTACACCGGCTCGCTGACCTCGACCAAACTCAAGGTGACGGGCATCGACCTCTTCAGCGCGGGCGACTTCACCGGCGGGCCGGACACCGAAGAAATCGTGATGAGCGACCCAACCGCGCCGGGCGGCGGCGTCTACAAAAAGCTGGTTTTGAAAGATGACAAACTCATCGGCGCCTGCCTGTATGGCGACACCGTGGACGGCAGCTGGTACTTCAAGCTGCTGCGCGACGGCCGCTCCATCGCCGACATCCGCGACAAACTGATGTTTGGCGAAAGCAACATCGGCGACACCGGCCACGAGGGCCACAGCAAGGCCGCCACCATGCCGGACGACGCCGAAGTCTGCGGCTGCAATGGCGTCAAAAAAGGCACCATCTGCAAGGCCATCCGCGAGAAGGGATTGTTCACCCTGGATGAAGTGCGCAAACACACCAAGGCCAGTGGCGGCTGCGGCTCCTGCACCGGCCTGGTCGAGCAGATTCTGATGTTCACGGCCGGGGGCGACTATTCCGCCACGCCAAAAACCAAAGCCATGTGCGCCTGCACCGACCATGGCCACCAGGCCGTGCGCGATGGCATCGTCAAGAACCGGCTGGTGACGATTGCCAGTGTGCAGCAATTCTTCGAGTGGAAAACCCCCAACGGTTGTTCGTCTTGCCGTCCGGCGCTGAATTATTATTTACTCTCCACCTGGCCGCATGAAGTCAAAGATGATCCGCAATCGCGCTTTAT
>JANNYX010000649.1:0-2462 GCA_031410295.1 Rhodoferax sp. | reverse complement strand
GCCGATGCGCGCCGCCTCGGCGCCAGTTTGCGGGTCCAGCAGGCGCGAGGTCAGCCCCAGCGTCAGCAAATTGTTGTCTGAAATCCGGTCGTTGCCGACGAAGGCGTTTTCGGTATAGATGGTGGCGAAGTTGAAGTCGGTGGCTCCCGTGTCGTAATTGGGCAGCAGGCTTTGGTCGCGAAACGGTGTAGCCACATAAAACAGCCGCGGCTCCAGGGTTTGCAGGAAGTTGCGGCCAAAAAAATCGGTTTCCCGCTCGAACGCCAGTCCCGCATCGACGCTGAAGGTCGGCGCCACGCGGCTGTGGCTCTGCTCGCCATTGGCCAAAGGCACGTCAAACGCATAGGTGCTGGCGTGGACCTGCAATTTGGGCGTGAGATAACCGGCCGCGCCAGCCCAGGTGGTGCTGACCTGGCCTAACATGAAGCTGCGCTGGGCGTTGGGTTGCAAGGTCAGGCTGCGGTCGGCGGCAAAGCGGGTGTGGTCGGCGTCGAGCGAGACGTCAAAGCCACCGACATCGGTGCGCGCATAACGCGCCGAGATTTGCGGCAGGCGGTCAAAGGGCGGCGTGATCGGCGAGCTGACGTCTTGCAGTGTTTGCCACTTCAGGGCGCGCAGATTCACCGAAAAATCACCACGCCCCCAGGACAGGTTGGCGTCGTTGGCCAGCAGGCGCTGGGTCAAGGAGACGCTTTCGCGGGTGAAGTCACGCCAATAGTTGTCGTCGCTGACGCGGTTGACATTCAGGCTGGCTGCAACGTTGCCAATGGCCGCGATACCGGTGTTGATCGCGCCCTGGTAGTTGCCGGCCAGGCTCCAGCGGTCGGCGTTGCGCAAGGCGTCACCCGGCATGTAGTTGGCGCGCACCTCGCCGGAGTACATGTCTTCAAGAAAGCGGAATTCAGCACCCAGATCGAGGCCGCGTTTGCTCATCAGCGTTGGCACCAGCTTGGCGTCGCGGTTGGGGGCGATGTTCCAGTAATATGGCAAGATCAGCTCGACCCCGTTGACGCTGTCGATGCCGAAGGTTGGCGGCAAAATGCCCGATTTGCGTTTGTTGCTCAACGGAAAACTCAGGTAGGGCACCGGCAGCACCGGGAAACCCTTGAAACTGAGCAAGGCGCCTTCGGCCACCCCTTCGTCTTCCTCGTTGTCGATGCTGATCGATGCCGCCCGCAGGATCCAGTCGGGCATCCAGCTGGGGCCGGGCAGGCGCCGGCACGTGGTGTAGGTTGCGTTGGTGATGACGGCCCGGTGTTCATCGAGGAAATCGACGCGGTCAGCCTGCCCATGCGCCTGGTTTTGCAGAAACTGGTAACGCGGGGCGATGAAGAAACCTTCGGAGGCGTCCAGCTTGAGCTCCAGATGCGGCCCCTCGTAGATATTGCCGCCACGGTTGATGCGCACATTGCCGCGTGCGCGCGCCAGGTCATCGGGCGGGTAATACTCCAGCCGGTCGGCGCGGATGACGGTGTCGCCTCGGCGCAGTTCAACGTTGCCTTCGAGCACCGCATCCAGATCGGTGCGGCCACTGGCGCGCTCGCCAGAGAGGAAGGTCGGCAAGCTGCCACGCACCGACTGTGGAATGTCCTCCTGCAAGCGCGGACTCATCTGCAGCACCAGGGGCGACGCTTCGGGCAGCGGTGATGTCGCTTGCGCAAGCGCCGGCCCGACTGCCGCCGCCAACGCCCCCGCCAGCACCCTCACAAGCGACGGCAATGCACAGATTTTCAGCCACACGCCGGGGCGCGGCATCAGATTCGGGGGCATCTGGAACGGGGCGGGATCAGGGGGGACAACGAAAGGGGCTCGCAACGGCTTTGTAGAATGGATTATCCATGAGCACCACCGCCACGCAGCCCACCGTCACCTGGGTCGACCCCGCCCGCGAATTTGCGTTCCTCAATTGGCTCGGCAGCCTTCAGGACCGCCATGCGCTCGCTTTGGGAACCCTGCGCATCGCCTCGGCGGACGCCAGTTTCCGCCGCTACCTGCGCATCGACAGTGCACAGGGCAGCCGCATCATCATGGACGCCCCGCCCGAGAAGGAAAACAGCCAGCCGTTTGTTGACGTTGCCGCGTTGATGGCCAAGGCCGGCTTGAACGTGCCCGAGGTGCTGGCCTGGGACCCGGCGGGCGGGTTTTTGCTGCTCACCGACCTGGGCGGGCAGACCATGATGAGTGCTATTGACGCCAGCCGGCCGCAGTCGAATCTGCCGCTGTATCTGCAGGCCGTTGACGCGTTGATCACCTGGCAACTGGCATCCCGCCCTGGCGTTTTGCCGCCCTACGATGCACCGGTGTTGCGCCGCGAACTCGAATTGTTCCCGGACTGGTACCTGGCGAAACACCGCGGCGTCACCGTGGCGGGCGACATCCGCACAACGCTGGATGCGAGCTTCCAGCTCATCATCGAACGCAATCTGTCGTGGCCCAGTGTCTACGTGCACCGCGACTTCATG
>JANNYX010000648.1:0-8078 GCA_031410295.1 Rhodoferax sp. | reverse complement strand
GGAGCGCAATCGTGCCGCGCATCTGGGCAACCTGAATCTGCGCAACCCTGCGTTAAATCCGGCGCGATCTGCCTGCCCAGTACGGCTCACGCAATTTGCGCTTGAATATCTTGCCGGTGTCCTCACGCGGCAACTCGGTGTGGAAGGTGAACAGCTTGGGCACCTTGTAGGTCGCCAAACGTGTTTTCAGGTAGGCCAGCACCTCGCTGGCGTCAATCACTCTGCCGGGCACCGGCTGAACCGCGCCAACCAGCGCCTCGCCGAATTCTTCGTCGGGCACGCCAAACACCGCGCAATCGGCCACACCGGGCATCATCTGCAAGGCGGCTTCGATCTCGGCCGGGTAAATATTCACGCCGCCCGAGATGACCATGTCGGCGCTGCGGTCAACGATGAAGAGAAAACCATCGTCGTCCAGGTAACCGATGTCGCCCATGGTTTTGAGGCCGTTGACTTCCATCTTGCGCCGCGCAGCGTCGTTGCCAATGTAGGTGAAATCAGCCAGGGCGTCATGGTGGGCGTAGATCAACCCCGCCTGGCCTGCAGGCAATGCCTGGCCGTTGTCGTCCAGAATCGCCACCGTCACCCCGGGCAGCGCCTTGCCCGCGGAACCTGGCTTCAACAGGGCCTCGTGGCTGTCAAGCCGCGTCATGTAGCCCAACTCGCTGGAGCCGTAAGATTCGTGAATCACCGGGCCCCACCACTCAACCATGGCGCGTTTCACGTCTGGCGGACAGGGCGAGCCGGTGGAGCCGACAAACTTCATCGAGCTTACGTCATAACGCCGTTTAACCTCATCGGGCAGGCGCAACATGCGCACGTACATGGTGGGCACCAGGTAGGCATGTGTGAGGCGGTGTTTCTCGATCATGCGCAGGGTGTCTTCAGCGTCAAAGCGTTCTTCGATGAAGAGTTCGGCGTTTTCAAGCGCGGCCCCGATGGCGTAGGAATTTGGCGCGCTGTGGTACATCGGTACATCGGCGCGCTGACCAGGGCGCGAATCTGCGGGTACTTGCCCGCTTCAAATCCCATGCAATGGCGCATCACGCCCAGGCCTGCCGCGACCTGCGCGGGCGTAGATGCCGCGCGGCGAATGCCTTTGGGCTGCCCGGTTGTGCCAGAGGTGTAAAACATCGCGCCGCGTTGCGTTCCCTGCGGCGTATCGGCGGGCGCAGTTGCGTCGCGCGTCGCTTCCCAGGAACGATGCGGTGACGGCGCTGCACCCGGCCTGTGGGCGGAAAACACTGGAATCTTAAAAGAAATATGGGCTAAGGCCGTCGAATATATTGAATTCTCTCCTATTAATATAGTAGCGTTGCTGTCGGCCAGAATATAGTTCACTTCCTCGGCTTTGAAGTGCCAATTGATGGGGCACCAGTAGGCGCCGATCCAGCGCGCCGCCAGGGTGAGCTCCAGTGCCAGCGGGCTGTTGTGCAGCATCAGCGCCACGACGTCGCCTTCACGCACGCCCAGGCGCAGAAGTGTTTGCGCCGAGCGTTGCCACCGCTGGTGGAAGGCATCCGGGTCAATGCGTTGGCCTTGAAAATGAATCGCGGGTCTCATGGCAACAAGGGCTTCCTGATTGAGGTGAGGAAGCCCCATTGTTACCGCAGTTGCGCGAAGCGCCGCCTCAGTCGTGAACCTTCGCCAATTGCTGCCAGTTGGTGGAAATCGTCGGTCAGGCCCCCGCGCCTTTGATCAGCGCAACGGCTGCGCCCGTCGGATCAATCACTACGCAGAATCGGCCAATTTCAGGAATGTCGGTGGGCGCCACGGCAATCGCCATGGCACCGAGTTTGCTTGCCTGTGCCGCTGCCGCATCGCAGTCTTTGACGTGAATGTAAGGCAGCCAGTTGAACGGCATTTTCATATCGGGCGTGGCCTGCATCAAACCGGCCCGCATTTTGCCATCTGCCGTTTTGAGAATGTTGTAGGTGCCTTGAGGCCCCATGTCCATGGCATCCACGGAATAACCAAACACGTTTTTGTAGAACGCCAGCGCCGCCTTGGCATCGGTGCTCCACAACTCGTTCCAGAACCAGCCGCCAAAGGGCGTTTTCTCGACATCCGCCGGATCACCCTCGGCGCCCTTCCAAAGACACAGCATCGCGCCGGATGGGTCAGTGATGCCCGAAGCACGGCCTGGCCCCATGGTGGCGGGCGGCATCATCGACTTGGCGCCGGCGGCGACACAGGCAGCGTGGCTCTTGTCGACGTCGGCCACTGAAAGGTAGGACAACCAGTGGCTGGCCATGCCGGACGTTGCGGCGCGGAAACCGCCAATGCCGTTTTCACCGCCGTTCATGATCATGGTGTAGTTTTGGTCGCCCATCGACATGTCTTCTATTGACCAACCGATCAGGCCTTTGTAAAACGCTTTGGCCTTGGGGACATCGGTGGAGACATGCTCGAACCAGACGAATTTACCGGGTAGATAACTCATTTCAGGTACTCCTTGGTGGGTTGGGGAATCAAGCTTGAGGCTGGGTGGAAGTAAAACTGGCCCGTTGCCGAACCAGCGCTTGGCCGCGCAGCAGGTTGGGGCAATTTGCCATCAATTGCCCGCCCTCAGGGAATGCCTGCACATACGCCAGGATGGGCGCCAGAAAAAGATCAGCGCCACTGAAACTGTTGCCGGCAAGGTAGGCGCCAAGGCTGTAGGTTTTTTCAAGCGCGGCCAATTGGCCGGGCATCTCAGCCAGCGCGGTGTCAATCACCCCGCGGTCCGCCTTGCCCCCCGCGCCTCTGGGAAACAGGATTTGGAGCACATAGCGCCGGATCATGGTGTCGTACAGGTAGCTGTTCACCGCGCTGATCCACTGTGCCGCGCTGGTGCGCTCCATGATGCTGCCAGGACGAAGCGAGGCCCCGGTGTCAAAACATTCGTCCATGTAATTCAGGATCGCCGCTGTTTCCCAGATCGCAATCTCGCCGTCGCGCAGGACCGGGATGCGGCCAAAGGGATGCATCGCCAGAATTTCCGGTGTCTGCGGGGCGGCGGTGGCCAGGGTATAGGCAACGTTCTTTTCGGCCAGCACCATGCGTGCCGTGCGGGTATAGGTAGAGCGCACATCGCCAAAAAGCGAAATGGTGCCAGCGGTCCCCGCCGGGTCGAGGTAGTCGTTGAGACGGTTGAAGGTTGATTTCCAACCCTGGTCGTGGCCGTCGCGCGCCGGGGCCACGGGGAAACCACTGTGTTTCATGTGCAGTTCGGTGCCTCCGTTTTTTCCCGTCAAGTTCACTTCGATCAAGGTTTCGACATTCGGCAGCGGACTCTTCTCGCCTTCCCATTGCCAGGTGTAAACCACGCGCGAAGGCCGCTCGAGCTGCTTGAACTTGCCGCCCACAACAAACATGCTGCCGTCCCGCGCCAGCATCTCCACCCGCCAGGCCCCATCTACGCGAGGGTCCGCTGCCACGCTTCGCAAGCTCGTGCCGCGGGAACCCATCCACGAGGCCAGACCGGCTTGGGTCGTGAACGCGTCAAACACTTTCTCCAGAGGCGCCCGGATGAAACGTGTCTGGCTGAGGCTGAATCGTTCTGGGGCGTTCATTGCGGTTTCCTTTTTGTGTAGCCGGGTTTGCGTATTTGTCTTGGCACAGGGCGCCGCGGCTTGCGCATTGAACTCCCGGAGCCGCCCTTCGGGGCAAGGCCTTCGGCCGTTTCCAGCACTTCCACCAGCCGATCCAGGCTCTGCTCCCAAAACTCGCGGTAATGCTGCAGCCAGTCGTTGGCGGCACGCAGCCCCGGCGCATTGAGTTTGCAAATGCGCCACTGCGCGTCGACCTTGCGCTCGATCAGTTGGGCGCTTTCAAGCACCCGCAGATGTCGTGAAATCGCCGGACCAGAGATTGGAAACGGTTTGATGAGTTCGCCCACACTGGTTTCGCCTTCGGCCAAGCGGGCCAGGATCGCGCGGCGTGTCGGGTCCGCCAATGCGGCAAAAGCCGCGCTCAGCAGGTCAGTGGGCGTGATGAAAACTGCGGACATGTCTTTATTTAACAATCTTGTTAAATAAAAGTCAACTAGGTGTTTTCCCGGGCCCTTTCCGTAGCGCCTGCCCCTTGTCAATCGCAGTCGGCGAAACTGTTTTGCCGGCAGGCGCGCGCCAGCTGCTGAACCGCTGCAATTTGGTCTGCTGTCAGCAGCGTGGCGACGCTGTTTCGGTTGCGGGTGGCGCCGTCAAAACCCGCCGTTGCCGCGAGGGTGAACCACACCGAGGCGCGCACCAGGTCCCTGGTCACGCCGAGTCCTTCGAAATACAAACCACCGAGGTTGAATTGCGCCGCAGCATGCCCTTGCTTCGCAGCCAGGCGGTACCAACGGGCGGCCGCGGCGTGGTCTTGCCAAACTCCGCGACCAACGTCATGCAATACGCCCAGATTGAATTGGGCGACGGCGTTGCCTTGAAGTGCCAAGGGCTCTAGCACCTGAACACTGCTGGACGGCCCATCAGTAGGAGTCGGAGATGCCGTCTCGTCTGCAGCGTTGGCAACAATCGAGAGGCTCAACCATGACGCGACAAGCAGAGCAGGCAAACGCGCCCGCTGGGCGGCGGATTTGAGATTTTTCTGCACTGGCGCCAAAGAGCCAAGCCGCAGTCAGAGTGGTTTTTTATGCGAGCCGTCGCACAGTGGTTTGTTGCCACTGGCCTTGCAACCGCAAAAGTACACTTCTTTTGTTTCGGTGGCGCTGTACTTGATTGGCGTAAAGATGCCCGCCGCTTTGTGCGAGCCGTCGCAAAAAGGCTGGCTTTTGCTGAGGCCGCAGGCACACCACCAATAGTCTTTTCCTTGTTCGACCTGGGTAGCGAACGGGGTGTTGGAAGCGCGGACAGGTGAGGTCATGGCGAATCTCCGGTTAACTTGGTAGGGCGTGTAGGACTTGAACCTACGACCAAAGGATTATGAGTCCTCTGCTCTAACCAACTGAGCTAACGCCCCGAACCAGCGTGAATTGTAAAGGGCACAGCCGTTGGCGCAGCGCTCGAAGCCGGCCGGCGCCGCGCCTCAACGCTGGTGGCTCAGGGCGTTGCTCACCAGTTTGGAGGTGATGTCAACAATCTGGATCATCCGGTCGTAGGCCATGCGCGTCGGGCCGATGACGCCCAGCGTGCCGACGATCTGGCCGTCGACTTCGTAGGGGGCGCTGACAATGGACAGATCTTCAAAGGGCACCACCGTGCTTTCGCCACCGATAAAGATGCGCACGCCTTCTGCGCGGCCCGCGACATCCAGCAGCCGCATCAACTGGGCTTTTTGCTCGAAGAGTTCAAAGGCGCGGCGCAGGTGGCCCATGTCGCTGGAAAAATCGCTCACCGCCAGCAGGTTGCGTTCACCCGAAATCACCACCTCGTCTTTCGATTCGGTGATGGCGTCAGAACTCACATTCACCGCGGCCTGCATCAGTGACGCGATCTCCGAGCGCAAGCTTTCAATTTCATTTTGCAAACGCGCGCGCACCTGCTCGATCGCCAGGCCGACGTAGTGGGTGTTGAGGTAGTTGGCGGCCTCAACCAGGCTGGACTGGGTGTAGTCGACCTCAGTAAAGATGACGCGGTTTTGCACGTCGCCATCGGGGGATACGATGATCACCAGAATCCGCTTCTCAGAGAGCCGCAAAAATTCGATGTGCCTGAATACTGAGGTTCGTCTGGGTGTCATGACCACGCCGACAAATTGCGACAGGCTGGACAACAGGTGGGCGGCATTCGATATCACCTTCTGCGGCTGGTCTGGCTCCAGTCTTTGCGGCGAAATCTGGCCGTGGTTGACGGTGAGCATGGTGTCAACAAACAGCCGGTAACCACGCGCCGTGGGAATGCGCCCGGCCGAAGTGTGCGGACTCACAATCAGGCCCAGCTCTTCCAGGTCAGACATCACATTGCGGATGGTGGCCGGGGAGAGTTCCAGCCCGGACGCGCGCGACAGTGTGCGCGACCCCACCGGTTGACCGTCGGCAATATAGCGCTCAACGAGCGCCTTCATCAACAACTTGGCACGATCATCCAGCATCGCATCATTTTAGTGATGTAATTTGCCGATGAACTCCAAATTCCACCAGATTGCGCTGATTGGCAAATACCAGACGGTGGCTACTGGGGCTGCTGGCGCAGGCTTGCGTAACGGGCTTGAAGAAATCGCCAGCTTCCTGCACGGCCAGGGGTGTGAAGTGACACTGGAAAAAGATACCGCTTCCAACATGGGCGTCAGTGGCTTTCCGGTGCTCGACCTGGCTGCGATTGGCGCGCGTTGCGATCTCGGTGTGGTGGTTGGCGGCGACGGCACCATGCTGGGCATCGGCCGGCAGCTGGCACGTTTCGGGCTGCCATTGATCGGCATCAACCAGGGGCGGCTCGGTTTCATTACCGACGTCACCTTTGAGTCTTTCCCAACGACATTGGCACCGATGCTGGCGGGCGATTACGAAGAAGATCAACGCAGTCTGATGAATGCCAAAGTATGGCGTGATGGTCAGTGCGTGTTCGATGCGTTGGCCATGAATGAGGTGGTGGTCAATCGTGGCGCGACGTCGGGCATGGTGGAATTGCGTGTCGAGGTGGACGGCCACTTTGTCGCCAACCAGCGGGCCGACGGCCTGATCATCGCCACGCCCACCGGATCCAGCGCCTATGCCCTGTCGGCAGGCGGACCACTGCTGCACCCATCGGTGCCAGGTTGGGTGATGGTGCCGATTGCGCCGCATACCTTGTCCAATCGCCCGATAGTCCTTTCGAATTCAGCAGAAATTGCTATTACTTTAGTAGCAGGTCGGGACGCAAGCGCAAATTTCGACATGCAGTCCCTGGCCTCTTTGCTCAAAGGCGACCGCATCATCGTGACACGGTCACAACACCATGTGCGGTTTCTGCATCCCAAAGGCTGGACGTATTTCGACAATCTGCGGCAAAAGCTGCATTGGAACGAAGGGGTCGCTTGACCATGGCTTTGCGTCGAATCGTATTGCGCGATTTTGTGATCGTCAACGAACTGGAGGTCGACCTGGCGGAAGGTTTCACCGTCTTGACGGGTGAGACTGGCGCGGGAAAGTCAATCCTGATTGGGGCGCTTCAATTGGCCACAGGCGCCCGAGCCGATGTGTCCGTGATACGCGAAGGCGCAAACCGAACTGACGTCAGTGCGGAGTTTGATTGCCCGCCCGTTGTGGCAGGGTGGCTCGAACAGGCCGGATTCGACCCGACCGACAACCTGCTGCTTCGGCGCACCGTTGACCTTCAGGGGAAAAGCCGGGCCTGGATCAATGGCAGTCCTGCCACCGTCACGCAGTTGCGTGAATTGGGCGAGTCACTGCTGGACATCCATGGGCAACATGCCTGGCAAAGCCTGACCCGCCCAGAGGCCATTCGCGGTTTGCTGGACGCCTACGCCGGCATTTCGCTGGACAAGCTCAGTCAACACTGGCATGCCTGGCGACAGGCGCAGACTGCCTTGCATGAAGCAAAAGGCGCGCAGGATTCGCTGCAGCGTGACCGGGAACGGCTGGCCTGGCAAATCGCTGAACTCGAAAAACTCTCTCCCGGACAAAACGAGTGGGAAGATCTCAACACGGAACACAGCCGCCTGTCCCATGCGCAGGCGCTGCTGGACGCCGCCCAGCAATCCATCCAGGCGCTCGATGGCGAAGATCAAAGCGCTTTGGTCGGGCTGAATTTGGCGCACCAGCTGCTGCATCATCAGGAACATATCGAACCGGAATTTCGCGACTTGACACTTGCTTTGGCTTCGAGCATCGCGCAGGTTGAGGATGCGGCCCACAGCTTGCGCGCCTATTTGCGCAAGACCGAGCTTGATCCGCAACGCCTGAGCACGCTGGACGAACGCATGGCCCTGTGGCTGTCCCTGGCCCGGCGCTACAAACGCACGTCCGCTGAGCTGGCCGCCTGCTGGAACGGTTGGAAAGACGAGTTGGCCCGGCTGGACGCCAGCGCTGACCTGCAGGCGCTGGAAGCGGCGCAAGCCCAGGCCGAAGAAACCTTCCTTGCAGAAGCCAAAACTGTTTCCAAAACACGGCGCAAGGCGGCGCCCTTGCTGGCAAAAGCCATCACGCTGGCGATGCA
>JANNYX010000647.1:0-2127 GCA_031410295.1 Rhodoferax sp. | reverse complement strand
CGCGATTTCGCGCGCGCACGGCTGGCATCCACCGTGGTTGAACGAGCGCGCCTCCTTGGAATGCCTGCGTCAGTTCTCGGCACCGCGGAGCCCGACCCAACTCCGTTTCGCATCACGCGTCTGAGCGAGGCCGACAAGCGCCACCTCAACAAGGTCTGGCATCGCCTTGACGCCTGGCCCGATTCAGTGGCGGGGCTGACACGGTTGAAGAAAAGATTCACCATTTGCAGCCTGTCCAATGGCAATATTGGATTACTCACCAACATGGCCAAACGCGCCGGTTTGCCCTGGGATTGTGTGTTGTCGGCCGAAGTCTTCAAGGCTTACAAACCGCACCCGTCAACTTACCTGGGTGTCGCCCGCGTTTTTGATCTGGCGCCGCAAGAGGTGATGCTGGTGGCGGCGCACCACGACGATCTGGCGGCGGCGCGCGCCTGCGGCCTGCAAACCGCCTACATCGAACGGCCCCTGGAATTTGGCGCCAAAGCGCCCAAGGACGTTTCGGCGCGGCCCGAAAACCTGTACCACGCCAGTGACCTGAACGCGCTGGCGGACCAGTTCAGCTGCCCGTGAAAGCGTCGGGATGAGCATAGACCCGCTGCTGTTTACCGAATTGTTCGTGCTGGGGCTGGTGATCGGTTATCTGGCGGGGCTGCTCGGCATTGGCGGCGGCATGTTGATGGTGCCATTTCTGGTGTGGGTGTTGTCGGCCCAAGGCGTCGGTGAAACCTACCTGGTCAAGATGGCGGTGGCGACGTCACTGGCGACGATTTGTTTTACCTCGCTCTCCTCGGTGCGCGCGCACCACCAGCGAGGCGCGGTGTTGTGGCCGGTGGTGTTGGTATTGGCTCCGGGCATTCTGGTGGGTTCGTTGGCGGGTGCAAACCTGGCCGTGGCCTTGCCCGCCAAAGTGCTCACGGTGTTGTTTGCGCTTTTTGTCACCTTCTCGGCGACCCAGATGCTGCTCAACAAAAAGCCCAAACCGGGGCGCGGTTTGCCGGGTTCTGCCGGGATGTTTGGCGTGGGCAGTCTGATCGGGATCTTGTCCAGCATGGTGGGCGCCGGCGGGGCGTTTGTGTCGGTGCCGTTCATGACCTGGTGCAATGTGTCGATCCACAAGGCCGTGGCCACTTCGGCGGCACTGGGTTTCCCGATTGCGCTGGCGGGCAGCCTGGCGTATGTGTGGGCCGGTTGGGGGCGCGCTGACTTGCCGCCTGGCGCCTGGGGCTACCTGTATGGGCCCGGGCTCATCAGCATTGCGCTGGGCAGCATGTTGACCGCCCCACTGGGCGCCCGCGCCGCGCACCGGATGGACATCGCCCTGCTGAAGAAAATTTTCGCGGTGTTCCTGTACCTCATGGCGGCCTATTTCCTGTTGCGTTGACCAGGAGGCGAAGGCGCTTGAGCGCCAGCGGCCAAGATCACTGCCGTCGCATAATGGGCGCGAGGTTCACTACCCCCTTGTCCAAGGAGCCCCCATGAACGCGCGTGTCCCTGAAATTGCCCTGAATACCGCCGCTGCGCTAGCCCAAGTCAGCCGCCAATGGGACGAGGTGATCGTCCCCGAGCTGAACGACTACATCGCCATTCCCGCCAAGTCACCGAGTTTCGATGCGGATTGGGCCTTGCATGGCTACATTGAGGCGGTGATGCGCAATGCAGCCGCCTGGGTTGAGTCGCAAAAAGTTGAAGGCCTGTCACTGGAAGTGATTCGCCTCGCGGGCCGTACCCCGGTGCTGTTTTTTGAAGTGCCGGCCTCCAATGGCAAAGGTGGCGACACGCCGTCCGGCCAAACCGTTCTGATGTATGGCCACCTGGACAAACAACCTGAATTCACCGGCTGGCGCAATGACCTTGGGCCCTGGACGCCGAAATACGAAGAAGGCAAACTGTATGGCCGCGGCGGCGCCGATGACGGTTATGCGGTGTATGCCAGCATCACCGCCATCCAGGCTTTGAAGGCACAAGGGGTAGCGCACCCACGCATCGTCGGTTTGATCGAAACTTGCGAAGAAAGTGGTTCGCACGATTTGTTGCCGTATGTTGATGCCTTGCGTGCGCCGGGCAACACCCGGCTGGGCGACGTGGCCCTGGTGAAGTGTCTGGATTCGGGCGCCGGCAACTACG
>JANNYX010000646.1:0-3372 GCA_031410295.1 Rhodoferax sp. | reverse complement strand
GCAGGGCGTGATTGGCGGCAAATCAGAACTGGTCAAGGGGCAAACCGGCGCGGCGGCTGAAGCGCCCGGTGGCGCAGCGGGCGCGGCGACCGGTGCGGCGAACGAAAAACTCACACTCGAATACACGGCGCTCAGGGTGATCAATGTCGAGAACATGGGGCAAAACCCCGGCCAGGGTGCCGGTGTGGACGTCCGCAAGGTCGATTTGCGCGAATCGATCGATTCCCGGCTGGGTGCTGCGAACAAGCCCGACGCCAAAAAGAACCTGCGCAATGTCGGCCCCAGCATCACCTACAAGCTGCGTGACGCGGCCGGCCAGGCGCGCGAGTTCCACAACTACATGCTGCCCATGGACACCGGTGACGGCATTTCGGTGTTCCTGCTGGGCGTGCGCGAATCGCCTTCCGAGCCGTTTCGTTATATGCGTGTTCCCGCCGATGAGCAGGGCGGCATGGACGACTTTCTGCGCCTGCGCGCCGCTCTGGCAGACCCGGCGACGCGTGAAGCGGCGGTGAAGTCTTATGCCGTCAAAGCCGTCGACTCCCAACGTCCGGAATTGAGCCAGCAGCTGGCGGCGTCGGCGTCGCGCGCCTTGGCGCTGTTCTCGGGCGCCGAAACCATCAAGGCCAAAGACGGCGGCAAGAGCAGCGGAGGCATCCAGGCTGTGGCTGATTTCATCGAAACAGCTGTGCCGGAGGCGGAACGCGCCAAAGCCGGAGAAGTGTTGATCCGCATCCTGAACGGCGTCCTGTACGAACTGGCCCAATCGTCGCGCCTGCAGGCCGGCTTGAAACCCTTTGAGCCCAATGACAAGACCCAGGGCTTCATGACGCAAGCCGTGCTGGCACTCTCTGACGCGCAGGTCTACCCGGCGCCGATGGCCATGCAGCTGACGGACTTCACCCATGTGCAGGCCAGCGTGTTCCAGGTGGCGCGCGCACCGGGAAAAAACGTCGTCTACCTGGGTTGTGCCTTGTTGATTCTGGGAATTTTTGCCATGCTCTACGTGCGCGAGCGGCGCGTTTGGGTGTGGTTGGCGCCCGCCGCCGGCGTGGCGGGCAATGCCAGTTTTGCCACCATGGCTTTGTCGTCAAATCGCAAGACGATGGATACTGACCGCGAGTTTGATGAGCTCAAGGCCAAATTGATTGGTGTCACCCTGAAGAAGGACTGAACTTATGAACACCGCCGCTGCCAATGCGCCGCTTGCTACCCTGACATTGAACGAAGCCTATTTCGCCAAACGCAACGGGTTGGACTGGTTGTTCGCCGTGCTCCTTGCAGGCGGCGCGGTTTTCGCGTTTTCGCGTTATGCCGGCGCCATGGACGGTTATGAAAAGGGCATTTTGATTGGCCTCACACCCTGCGCCATCGCGCTGGGCTGGTTCTGGCGGCCGCTGCGGCTGCTGATGCTGGCCGTCGGCGCGTTTTCGCTCCTGGGCATTTACGCCTACCAGGGCGAGCTGGCGAATGCCGATAAAGTTTTCTGGCTTAAATATTTCCTTTCCAGCCAGTCGGCCATCCTGTGGATGAGTGTGCTCTTCTTCATGAGCACGGCGTTTTACTGGCTCGGCATTTTTGCCAGGCAGGAATCGAGCACGATGGAGCTCATCGGCTCGCGCCTGGCCTGGGTCGCGGTGACGATGGCGCTCATCGGCACCATGGTGCGCTGGTACGAAAGTTATTTGCTCGGCGCCGACATCGGCCACATCCCGGTGAGCAATCTGTACGAAGTGTTTGTGCTGTTTTGCTGGCTCACAGCGACGTTTTATTTGTACTTTGAAGACCAATACAAGACGCGGGCGCTGGGCGCTTTTGTCATGCTGGTGGTCAGCGCAGCGGTGGGTTTCCTGCTCTGGTACACGGTGGTGCGCGAGGCGCATGAAATCCAGCCGCTGGTGCCGGCGCTTAAAAGCTGGTGGATGAAACTGCATGTGCCGGCCAACTTCATTGGTTATGGCACCTTTGCGCTGTCGGCCATGGTCGCCTTTGCCTACCTCATCAAATCCCACGCCACCGAAACCCGCTGGTACAAACTCGCGCCCTTGTGGCTCCTGGGCGTGGTGCTGTGTTTTGAGCCGGTGGTGTTCCGCACCAAGGCCGTGGCCAATGCCAGCAGTTACTGGATGGTGTATTTCGGCATTTCGGCGCTGGTCATTGCGGCCATTTTGGCGGGCCGCAAACGCATCGCTTCGCGCCTGCCAGAGCTGGCCGTGCTGGATGACGTGATGTACAAATCCATCGCCGTCGGTTTCGCCTTCTTCACCATCGCTACCGTGCTGGGCGCTTTGTGGGCGGCCGAGGCCTGGGGCGGTTACTGGAGTTGGGACCCGAAGGAAACCTGGGCCCTGATTGTCTGGCTGAATTACGCCGCCTGGCTGCACATGCGCCTGATGAAAGGCCTGCGCGGCACCGTGGCCGCCTGGTGGGCGCTGACGGGGCTGGCGGTCACCACCTTTGCCTTCCTCGGCGTGAACATGTTCCTGAGCGGGTTGCACAGCTACGGCACTCTGTGAGGCGCGCCGTGAACTAATACCGGATTTTGGGCGCGGCCTTGTAATGAATCCTGGCCAGGCCTGACCAAATGGCATGTTCCCAAGTCTGAAGTTTCAAACGGAGTCCCCATGCTGATCAAGACACGCCACGACGGTTTTCTTCATCCTTTGTCGAGCGAGATCACGCCGCAAGCCACCTACCACGGGCGCCGAGACATCATGAAACTGATGGCCAGCGGGGTCGCAGGTGCAGCCATGGCGTCGTGGGCCGCGCGTGAAGCGTTTGCCCAAGCCGCCGCGCAGCGTCCGGGAAAGCTGGCGGTGTTGGCGGGTGGCAAATCGGCCGTCGCGGGCGCCATGACGATGGAAAAATTCACCGACTACAAAGACGCCAGCACCTACAACAATTTCTACGAATTCGGCACCGACAAGGCCGACCCGGCGCAACACGCGCACACGCTCAAGACCAAACCGTGGACGGTGGAAGTCGAAGGCATGGTGAAGAAACCGGCCAAATACGCGCTGGAGGATTTGGTCAAATTAAGCAGCCAGGAAGAGCGTGTGTACCGCTTGCGCTGCGTTGAAGGCTGGTCGATGGTGATCCCGTGGGTGGGGTATTCAATGTCGGAACTCATCAAGGCGGTGGAGCCGACGGGCAGCGCGAAATACGTGGAGTTTATCTCCCAGGCCGACCCGAAAACCATGCCTGGCGTGGGCTCGCGCGTGCTGGATTGGCCCTATGTGGAAGCGCTGCGACTCGACGAAGCGATGAACCCGCTGGCGCTCCTTGCGTTCGGCATGTACGGCGAAGTCCTGCCCAACCAGAACGGCGCACCGGTGCGGCTGACGGTGCCCTGGAAATACGGTTTCAAGAGCG
>JANNYX010000645.1:0-2304 GCA_031410295.1 Rhodoferax sp. | reverse complement strand
CAACCTGCTGCGCACCTGGCACCTGCAACTGGCGCTGTTCTGGATCGCCACGGCCTATGTTGCAGGCGCGCTTTTTCTGGCGGCAGCACTGGGCGGAAAAGACCCCGCCGGTCAAAGACGGGGTGTTGACGTTTTATTCTGCGCGCTCATCGTGGTGGTGGTCGGCAGCATGCTGGGCGAATGGGCGGGCATGCGTCAGCTCATGCCGGACTTGTGGTTCTGGTTTGGCCACCAGGGTTGGGAATATCTCGAGTTGGGCCGTGCCTGGCAAATGATGCTGGCGGTGGCGCTTTTGTTCTGGTTTGGTTTGTTGGTTCGCGCCTTGCAGCCGGCCTGGCGCGACCCCGAGCGCCGCGAGATCGCGGGCCTGTTCATGTGCGCGGCGATTGCGATCCCGGTGTTTTACTTGCCCGCGATGTTCTTCGATGGCACGACCCATTTCTCGATCGTGGACACCTGGCGGTTCTGGATCATCCACCTGTGGGTCGAAGGCTTCTTTGAGTTCTTTGTGACGGTGATGGTGGCCATCATCTTCCTGCAGTTCGGCGTGGTGTCGCGCTTGACGGCAACGCGCGTTATTTACCTTGACGCAATCCTTTATTTTGCCGGTGGGTTTATTGGCACCGGGCACCATTGGTACTGGAGCGGTCAGACCAGCCTCAACATGGCTTTGAGTGCGCTGTTCTCTGCGCTGGAGGTGGTGCCTCTGACGCTCATCACGCTGGACGCCTGGGATTTCGTGCGGCTTTCAAAACCCGGTTCGGACCCCAAGAAGGAGCGGGTGGAAGTGCCGCACAAGTGGACTTTCTATTTCCTGATGGCGGTTGGTTTCTGGAATTTTGTAGGCGCCGGCATTTTGGGCTTCCTGATCAACCTGCCCGTTGTCAGTTACTTCGAAACCGGCACGCTGCTGACCATCAACCACGGCCACGCCGCCATGATGGGCGTGTTTGGCATGCTGGGCATCGCCCTGATTGTTTTTGCCATCCGCCAGACAGTGGACGAGGCACTGTGGCGAACCCTTGAAAAATACATTCGCGTCGGTTTTTGGGGGCTCAACGTCGGCCTCTTGATGATGGTGGTGCTGAGCCTGTTTCCCGCAGGCGTGCTGCAGCTGATTGATGTTCTGGAGAACGGCTACTGGCACGCCCGCAGCTTGGCCTACACCGGCGGCGATCTGGCCCGCCTGCTGGAGTGGAGCCGTTTCCCGGGTGACGTGGTGTTCATCCTTGTGGGCGTGGTGCCGATAGCGATTGCCGCCGCGCGCGCCTGGTTTGCCGGGCGCCTGTTTGCGGGGCCTGCAGCGTACCGCGGATTGAAGGAAGCCATCTAGCCCAGACGCAATCAATGCGCCCATCCCGCGCGAGCAGGCCCACGCCACCCCATGACCATCCAAAATGCGCCGCGAATCCCCACTGACAGCGTTTCGGCTTCCCGTCTGACTGACGCCGCGCTCTGCATTGCAGATGATGGAGCTTTTCGATGACTGACTGAAGGAGTTGAAATGACCGGTCTCACCCTGCAAAAAAACCACGTGCCCCCCACGCGAGAGCACGCCCCGGATGTGCTGCCGTTGCCGGTTGACCCCGACAGGGGACCCACGCCAGACCTGCTGCCCGACGACCCGGATCGTGACGGCGTGACCCAGCCGGTTGCGTGACCCCGCGCCATGGCCGGCACGCCCCACAGCGCCCGGCTCACCGGGCCACTGCACTATGACAAACCCGATGGAAAACCCGGCCACATTCCTGTGGGCCCGTGCCTGATTGAGCAGATTGATGGGCGGCTGGTGGCCATCAATCTGGGGCGCGCAGGGTCAAAGCAGCGCCGCCCTGCCGCTGCAGGAGGTGACGGCGGCGGCTGACACAGGCACATTGGTGCTGTTGGACTGAATTGACTTGAATTCAACCTCCACACCGGAGAAACTCCATGGCGATTAAAGGAAGCTGCCATTGCGGCAATGTAGCGTTCGAGGTCAACGCCGCGATACCCGCCACGCTCACCCGTTGCACATGCTCATTCTGTGCCAAGCGCGGTGCGCTATACGCCTACTTTGAGCCTGCGCAATTTCGGCTCGAAACGCCAGAGGCTGACGTGGCCACTTACCGCTGGCAAACAAAAATGGTGGCGCACAATTTCTGTCCCAATTGCGGCTGCGCCATCTTCAGTGACAGCCCAGATTTCAAGCCAGACGGCACTTGGGATGGCAAGACCCGGCGAATCGGTGTCAATGCGCGCCTTTTTGACGACTTCGACGCGGCTGCAGCGCCGGTGCAGGTGATTGACGGCAAAAACCTTTGGTGA
>JANNYX010000644.1:0-3902 GCA_031410295.1 Rhodoferax sp. | reverse complement strand
GTAGCAGGCTCAGCCAACCTCGATTTCGTCGTCCGCGCCGGCCACATTCCAGCGCCAGCTGAAACGGTGCTCGGTCGAGAATTCAGGACCTTTCCCGGTGGAAAGGGAGCAAACCAGGCCGTCGCCTGCGCACGTGCTGGCGGCGTTGCTACGGCGATGTTGCTGGCGCTGGGCGACGACGCCTTCGCTGCGCCGCTGGAAGCGTCACTGCAGGACGCGGGCGTTCAGCTGCACATCAAACGGTCGGCAGACCAGCCCACCGGCACTGCGTTCATCTGTGTCAGCGACGATGCAGAAAACGCGATCACCGTCGCGCCGGGCGCCAACAATACCCTGCTGCCCTCAGACCTGGTTGACCTGGCGGGTGTCAGCCACCTGGTGATGCAGCTGGAGACGCCGCTGCACGCCGTCAGTGCCTACGCAAAGGCGGCCCGCGCAAAGGGCGTCGCCGTGGTGCTGAACGCCGCACCGGCCCAGCACCTGCCACCTGAATTGCTGGCCAACCTTGACGTTTTGATCGTCAACGAAGGTGAACTGGCCGTCGTGGCTGATCATCCAGGCAGCATCGAGGGTGCCTTTGCGCGTCTCAATGTGCCCTGCGTCGTGGTGACTTTGGGTAGCCGGGGCAGCCTGGCATTCGTCGATGGGCAAATCATCCGCCAAGCGGCTTTTCCAATCACGCCGGTCGACACCACCGGCGCTGGCGACACCTTTGTCGGCAGTTTTGTCGCTGCGCTCAGCCAGGGCGCCACACATCAGGACGCACTCAAACAAGCCAGCGGCGCCAGCGCCTTGGCGTGTCTGACCGCTGGCGCGCAGGCGAGTATTCCCACACGGGCGCAGGTGCAGGATTTTTTGGCAAAGCAGAATTGACGTTTCAGGAATATGAGCAATACAAAACTATTCAAGGTGATTTACGACACCGACCCCGGTGTGGACGACGCCATGGCGCTTTATTACGCGCTGGCGCATCCGCAAATCGATCTTTTGGGCATCACAACAACTTTTGGCAACGTCACGGTGGAGCAGGCCGCAACCAATGCGCTTTACCTGACGGCCATCTCCGGGCGGCCGGGCGTTCCTGTGACCAAGGGCGTCAAAACGCCCTGGGGCAAACCCGGCGAGACACCGCCTGCCCACATCCACGGCGCCGACGGTTTGGGCAACCTGGCCAGCCGCGAAAAAAACGGCAACGTGCTTGACCCGCGTTCCAGCGCGCAGTTCATTGTCGACCTGGCGCGCGCCGCACCCGGCGAGATCACACTTGTCGCTGTCGGCCCCCTGGGCAACCTGGCCCTTGCGCTCAAACTTGAGCCAAATTTGCCCAGACTGCTGCGTGAAGTTATTTTGATGGGTGGCAGTGTCACCGAGCCTGGCAATGTATCCCCGGTGGCTGAAGCCAATATCTGGGGTGACCCGCATGCGGCTGACCAGGTGTTCACCGCTGGATGGAAACTCACCATGGTGGGTTTGGATGTGACGCACCAGGTGATCATGCCGGTGAGTTTGTTTGAGCGCATCGCGGCGCGCCACCGGCACCCGGCCACCGACACGCTGCTCACGGCGGTTGGTTTCTATGCCAATTTTTACAGCGCCCTGTACCCGCATGTGGCGAAAATCCACGGCTGTTTCGGCCATGACGTCTTGGCGTTCATCTACCTCACAAACCCCGAATTTTTCAAGCTTTTGCATGGACGCGTCCGGGTGGCGACAGACGGCATTGGACAGGGCCAGACCATGCTGGACCGCCGGCCCACCATTGGATACGCGCAAAGAGGGTGGCGCGAGGAGACGCCTGAAACCCAGGTGTGCATGCAGGTTGACGCTGCCGCTGCCTGCCGCGTATTTGAAGAGGTCATGATGGGGAACTGGTTGACCCGTTGAAGGTCACAGAAGGTACGGAACTGAAAACTAGGAGCCGCTGATGGAATTCAAGGAGCAACGTGCCACCGTGCCCAATGTAGAGGGTTCCGGTCAAGGACTCAAGCAGCTCGCTGTGGTCGATTACCGCAGCCCCGCTGCCGCCCGGGATTTCTGCCGGAACCTTCACGAAACCGGCTTCGGCGTGCTCAAAAACCACCCGCTGGACCAAAAACTCGTCGAGGGCATCTACGCCGAGTGGCTGGCTTTTTTCAGCAGCGAGGCCAAGAACGGTTACCCGCAGGATCCGCAAAAGCTTGACGGGTATTTCTCGCCAGCGGTCTCGGAAACCGCCAAAGACCATACCAAACGCGACCTGAAGGAGTTTTTCCATATCTTTCCCTGGGGCCGTTATCCGGCTGAGGTGTCCGACGCCGCGCGGCGCTACTACGTGGCTGGCAGCGCCTTGGCCCAGGAGCTCTTGCAATGGGTCGAAGGCAACTCTCCGCCCCAGGTCAAGGCGGGTTATTCAATGCCGCTGCCCCGGATGATCGAAGGTTGCCAGCAGACGCTGCTTCGCATCCTGCATTACCCGCCCTTGCGCGGTGATGAGGAGCCCGGCGCCGAACGCGCGGCAGCCCACGGCGACATCAACCTGTTGACCATCCTGCCCGCTGCGACCGAGCCCGGCTTGCAGGTGATGGGCAAAGACGGCCATTGGGTGGACGCGCCGAGCGACTTTGGGCTGTTGATCGTCAACATCGGCGACATGCTCCAGGAAGCTTCTGGCGGGTATTACCCCTCAACCATCCACCGTGTGTTGAACCCGACGGGTGACGGCGCAACCAAGTCGCGCATCTCCATGCCGCTTTTCCTGCATCCCAACCGCGACGTTGTGTTGTCTGAACGGTACACGGTCGAGAGTTATTTCCAGGAGCGAATGCAGGAACTGCGCGGGATCAGAAAATAAGCTTGTTGGAGAGTCGGCGCCTGGCGCCAGGCGCCTTTCAACATCGGTTCGGCTCAAAGCCTCAATTCACAACCACCGTCTGCACGCGGACACGGCTCGGGTAACCAAAGGTGATCACCGGGTAACTTTGCGTCGTCACAAAGTCGCCCGGTTTGATCTGACCGTCGCCGTCCTGGTCAATGTGCACACTCACGCAGTAACTCGCCTGCGCGTCGGGGTTTGGCGCTGCCAATGAAAACTCCAGAACGCCACCCGTTGCCAGCTTGGTGGCAATGGCGCCAACCACCTGGCTGGCAATCGCGACAGACGGCGCGTCCGCCAAACTGGTGTCCAGCAATTGCACGCGCGCCACCGCGCTGGACTTGATGCTGGCCCCGGCTGGCAGAAGGATTTCGCCCGTAACCAGCGTTTTGCCCATGGACTCCCATCAGACCCAGTTGAACAGCAGCGTGTTGAGACGGTGCGCATTGTCGGTACCGGTCCAGCCCCAGACGATGCTGTTGTTGAGCGTTGTCAATGCCGGTCCGTCGATACAAGTCTCGCGCGAAATAAACTTGTTGCCCCACGCGCTGCCATTGCCGCTGGACAAAATATTCAGGAAACGGTTGCCCACGCCCTGCCAGCTCAGGTAAGCGCGGGTGCCACGCACCATCAATTGCGGCCTGGCAACGGTGGTTTCACCCAGCGTCACCTTGCCGGCAAAGGCCGTGGCATTGGCACTGCGCATGACGTTCAGCTGGTTGTTGCCGACGCCGCGCCAACCCAGCAGCAACTGCGTGCCCAGCGCCGCCAGGGTCGGGCCCGACGTGGTGGTGTCGCCCAAAGTCACCTTGCCCAGCCAGTTGACGCCGTTGTTGCTGCGAATCACGTTGAGTTTGTTGTTGCCGACGCCGCGCCAGGCCAGGCACAGCTGGTTTTTAAAGACGGTCAATGCGGGCGCTGACAGCGAGGTATCGCCAAGCGTCACCTTGTTGCCCCAATGCATCCCATTGGTTGACTGCATGATGTTGAGCTGGTTGTTGCCAACACCGGTCCAGGCAACCACAAATTTCCCCTTGAACACGGTCAAGGC
>JANNYX010000643.1:0-1931 GCA_031410295.1 Rhodoferax sp. | reverse complement strand
ACCGGCGCCGTGTGCCCTGGCAACAACTTTGGCACCGCCGTGTTGCCGGCCAACCCGGTGCCGCATACGCAGACGGTCAATGCGCTGCGGGTGCATTTTCGCGACTGGGTGATGAAGGGCACTCCGCCGCCGCCAAGCCGTTACCCGACTCTGGCCAAGGGCCAGCTCGCCCCGGCCCACAAGACCGCGCTGGGTTTTCCCAGCCTGCCCGGACTGCGCACGACCGTGCCCGAGCCCGACTTCATCATGCCGGTGTACGACTACGACTGGGGCCCGCAGTTCAACCACCGGGACGGCTCCGGCATCGCCTCCAACGTGCCGCCGCGCATCAAAAATGTGCTCAGGATGCTGGCCCCGAAAGTCGATGCTGACGGCAATGAGATGGGTGGCGTGCCGGTTGTGTTGCTCGATGCGCCGCTGGGCACCTACCTCGGCTGGAACATCACCGCCGGTGGTGACAAACCATTCCACAAGGACCAGATCTGCAATTATGTGGGCGGCATGATTCCCTTCGCCAAAGATGCCTACGAACGCAAGACCAACGACGATCCGCGCCTGTCATTGCAGGAGCGTTACAACGACCATGCAGGTTACGTTGATGCAGTAAGGAATGCCGCTGCCAAGGCTGTGGCCGAAGGATTTTTGTTGCCGGTGGACGCAACCGCCCTGATCGCCGCTGCACAGGCCAGCGCGGTGCTGAAATAAAATTCCCTGAAATCGCTTTGAATGAATTGCCACCTGTATGTTGACCGCAGACTGAACCCAAAGGAGAGACCCATGAGCTTGATGGACAAATTTTCCCACGCGGCCGGTGTGAGCGCCGCCCTGTTGCTGGCCATTGCTGCCAACGCCGCCGAGTTCCCTGCGCCCAAGGAAGGCGTGTATGTCCTGAAGGATTTCAAATTCCACACCGGCGAAGTCATGCCCGAACTGCGCATGAACTACACCACCGTGGGCGACCCAAAGGGCGAACCGGTGCTGGTGATGCATGGCACCACCGGTTCGGGCACTGGCATGTTGAATCCGGCCTATGGCGGTGAACTGTTTGGCGCTGGCCAGCCACTCGATGCCAGCAAATATTTCATCATCCTTCCGGATTCAATTGGCACTGGCAAATCCGCCAAACCGTCGGATGGCCTGAAGGCCGCGTTCCCGCGCTACAACTACAACGACACGGTCGATGCGCAATACCGCCTGATCACCGAACACTTTGGCATCAAGAAGCTGCGCCTGGTCACTGGCAACTCGATGGGCGGCATGCAGACCTGGATCTGGGGCACGCGTTACCCCGACGCCATGGACGCTTTGCTGCCGATGGCCTCTCAACCCACCGAGATGTCCAGCCGCAACTGGATGATGCGCCGACTGATCGTCGATTCGATCCGCAATGACCCCGAGTGGAACAACGGCAACTACACCCAACAACCGAAGAGCGCGGCGTTTGCCTCGGTGTTTTATGGCGTGGGCACCAACGGCGGCAACCAGGCGCTGGCCAAAGCCGCACCCACGGCTGCAGCCGCCAACCGCCTGCTTGACGCCCGCCTGGCTGCACCTTACACCGGCGACGCCAACAACCACCTCTACCAGTGGGACAGTTCGCGCGACTACAACCCATCGCCCAACCTGGAAAAAATCAAGGCAGCCTTGCTGGTGGTCAACTCCGCCGACGACGAACGCAACCCGCCTGAAACCGGCTTGATGGAACGCGAACTCAAACGCATTCCCGGCGCGAAGTATTACCTGATTCCGGCCAGTGAAAACACCGCCGGGCACGGCACTGCGGGGCAGGCCATGTTCTGGAAGGATCAGTTGGCGGAACTGCTGCGCACGGCGCCCAGGCGTTAAATTGGGGTCAGACCCCAATTACCGGAGACAGGCACGCAAGTGCCAGGCTCGGTAGTTTGGGTTCTGACCCCAATTTAACGCTGCCG
>JANNYX010000642.1:0-2541 GCA_031410295.1 Rhodoferax sp. | reverse complement strand
CATAGTTGGAGATGTCGACCAGCGCCGTCACGCTGCGCTGCCCGCAACGCGCCAGTTTGTCGACCATCCACTGCGGCGTTTTTGTCGTGGTGTTGACGTTTTTGTTGACGCGGCCACAGAAACGGCCGCATAAAACAGGCGCGCGGATCTTGACGCGCAAGATGTCGGCAGCTTTCACCGCAACCGGCGGAAATTCAGGTTTGAGCAGCGGCGCGCCGGTCAATGCCGACACTTCCCGCGCCACGCCGAACACCGAGAGGCAATGCGCCAGATTCGGCGTGAGCTTGAGCGTCAGCAGGGTGTCGTCAAGCCTGAGGTGCTCGCGGACGTTCTGGCCCAGCGGCGCATTCGGCGCAAGCTCCAGCAGGCCGCCGTGGTCCTCAGACAGTTTCAACTCACGCGCCGAACACAACATGCCCTGGCTTTCCACGCCGCGCAGTTTGCCAATCTTGATCTCGAACGGCTTGCCGTCGTCACCGGGCGGCAGAGAAGCGCCAACCAGGGCGCAGGGCACGCGGATGCCGACACGGGCATTGGGCGCGCCGCAAACAATGTCCAGCAACGCGCCTGCGCCGACATCGACCTTGCAGACACGCAGGCGGTCCGCATTCGGGTGCGGGGAGGCTTCCTTGATTTCGCCCACCACAATTTTGCTGAACGGGGGCGCAACAGTGCGGCGCTCTTCAACTTCGAGTCCGACCATGGTCAAGGCCTCGGCCAGTTGTTCGGACGAGACAGGCGGGTTGCAGAATTCGCGCAACCAAGATTCGGGGAATTGCATATCGAAACGTGTCGGTTGAATTACTGAAACTGGGACAGGAATCGGATGTCACCGTCAAAAAACAGGCGCATATCGTTCACGCCGTACCGCAACATGGCCAATCGGTCGATGCCCGAACCAAAGGCAAAACCGAGGTAACGTTCCGGGTCCAGCCCCATGTTGCGGATCACCTGCGGGTGTACCTGGCCCGAGCCGGACACTTCGAGCCAACGCCCTTTGAGCGGCCCGTTGGCAAACATCAGGTCAATCTCGGCGCTGGGTTCGGTGAACGGAAAAAAACTCGGGCGAAACCGAATTTCGAGCGCCTTGGTCTCAAAAAACGACTGGATGAAATCGAGGTAGACCGACTTCAAGTCCTTGAAACTGATGTTTTCGCCGACCCACAGGCCTTCGACCTGGTGGAACATCGGTGAATGGGTGGCGTCGCTGTCAACCCGATAAGTGCGGCCCGGCGCAATGACGCGGATTTCAGGCATCGCGCCGCAATACAAACCGTCCTTGGTATCCTGCGGGTTTTCGGCCAGGTATTTTTTGACGTGTTGCACCGCGTGGCGGATCTGCATCGGACTGGTGTGTGTGCGCAGCAAATTGGGCGCAGTGCTGGAAGCATCTCCAGATGCTGCCGTGCCACCTTCCACATAGAACGTGTCGTGCATGGAGCGCGCAGGGTGGTCTTCTGGCGTGTTGAGCGCCGTGAAATTGAACCAGTCGCTTTCTATTTCGGGGCCTTGCGCGACGTCAAATCCCATGGAGCCGAAGATCGCTTCAATCCGCTCCAAGGCCAGAGAGATCGGGTGCAAACTGCCTGCCCCGCGCTGGCGCCCGGGCAAGGTGACGTCAAGCGCTTCGGCCTGCAATTGAAGTTGCAATTCGGCGTCAGCCAGCGCCTGTCGGCGCGCCGTCAAAGCGCCTTCAATGGCCTGTTTGGCCAGATTGATGGCGGCGCCACGTGACTTCTTCTCGTCCACACTCAGTGCGGACATGCCTTTCATGAGCTCGGTGACGCGACCGGATTTGCCCAGATATTGCGCCTTGGCATTTTCCAGATCGGCGGGGGTGTGCGCCAATTCAAAATTCTGTTTGGCGGCATCAACAAGGGCGTCGAGTTCGTTCATTTTTTACCTGTCAAAACAAACCATCAAAACAAAGGGCTAGTGCTCTTTCAAGCCCTAGCCCCTATTGATTCAGCGAAGGCAGCTACTGTTTCAATAGCTGATTCACGTCACGATCACGCAGCCAGCAGGCCCTAGGCCGCCAGGCGAGCTTTCACCTGATTCACGATGCCTTCAAACGCCAGCATGTCGTGAACCGCGATATCCGACAGAACCTTGCGGTCGATCTCAATACCGGCTTTTTTCAGGCCATTGGCAAACTGGCTGTAGGTCAGGCCACAAGTGCGGGCCGCAGCGTTGATACGCGCGATCCACAACTGGCGAAAGACACGTTTTTTGGTACGGCGGTCACGGTAGGCATATTGCCCGGCCTTCATCACCGCCTCTTTGGCGATGCGGAAAACATTGCCGCGGCGACCGCGGAAACCTTTGGCGAGGGCTAGAACTTTTTTGTGGCGGGCGCGAGCCGTTACACCACGTTTGACGCGAGGCATTGATGTACTCCTTGTTCGTGGTTGATTAAATGCCCTGGCCGGGCAACATTTGCGACATGTGACCCATATTGGTCTCATGCACAGCCGTTGAACCACGCAAATGGCGTTTATTTTTGGTGGTCTTCTTCGTCAAGATGTGACGCTTGAAGGCTTG
>JANNYX010000641.1:0-3978 GCA_031410295.1 Rhodoferax sp. | reverse complement strand
CCGCGCTGCTGCTGGTGTCACGCACCGAGGTGGGCGACCCGCAAGCCGGGCAAACGGAAAACCTGGACGCGATCACCGCGGTGGTGCTGGGCGGCACGTCGCTGTTTGGCGGGCGCGGGGTGATTCTGGGCTCCCTCGTGGGCGCCGTGATTGTGGGCGTATTCCGCAATGGCCTCACGTTGATGGGGGTGGCCTCGGTCTACCAAACGCTGATCACCGGCATCCTGGTCATTCTGGCGGTGACGGCGGACCAGCTCTCCCGCAAGAATTCACGGTGAGGCGCGGCGCGATGACCAACACTCCTTCTTCTGCGCCAATCGTATTCAAAGGCACCGGCATCACCAAGCGTTATGGCCAGGTGACCGCCCTGGACGGTGCTGATTTTGAACTGCGCGCCGGCGAAATTCTGGCCGTGATTGGCGACAACGGCGCAGGCAAATCGACGCTGATCAAAGCGCTCTCGGGCGCCATCATTCCCGACGAAGGCACGATAGAGCTGGACGGCAAACCGGTGCATTTCCGGTCGCCCATCGAGGCGCGCCGCCACGGTATTGAAACCGTCTACCAGGACCTGGCGGTCGCCCCGGCCATGAGCATTGCCGAAAACCTGTTTTTGGGCCGCGAATTGCGCCGCCCCGGCATTCTGGGCAGCGTCTTTCGCAGCCTGGACAAAAAGCGCATGCTCGCCGAAGCGGTCGCGCGCATGAACGACCTGAAAGTCGGCATCCGTTCCATGACGCAGGCCGTCGAGACCCTCTCGGGCGGGCAGCGGCAGTGTGTGGCGGTCGGCCGCGCTGCGGCGTTTGCGCAGCATGTGGTGATCATGGACGAGCCCACCGCCGCCCTGGGCGTGAAAGAGGGCAACATGGTGCTGGAGTTGATACGCCGCGTGCGGGACCGGGGCCTGCCGGTGATTTTGATCAGCCACAACATGCCGCATGTTTTTGAAGTTGCCGACCGCATCCATATCCAGCGCCTGGGGCGCCGCGCGGCCGTGGTGAACCCGAAAGCCATCAGTATGAGCGACACCGTGGCCGTGATGACCGGGGCCAAGGCGGTGGAAGACCTCCCCGCGTCTGCGCTGGCATGATGCCCAGGACAGCCGCGCCTTCGCCAGAATCAAGTGGCTGACACCGGCGCGCTGCGCCCACCGCCTCTCATCCGCGCCCGTGGCTCCAACCACGTGGGCATGCGCCAGTTCAATGAACGCGTGGTGTTGCAGGCCATCCGCCAGCACGGCAGTTTGCCCAAAGCCGAGCTGGCACGGCTCACCAGCCTCACCTCACAAACCATTGGCCTGATCACGGCGCGGCTGGAAGAGGACGGCCTGCTCATTCGCCATGGGCCGGTGCGCGGACGGGTTGGGCAACCGTCGATCCCTCTGGCGCTGAACCCGGACGGGGCGTTTTCCATCGGCATCAAGATCGGCCGGCGCAGCGCCGACTGGTTGCTGGTCGATTTCACTGGCCAAGTGCGCAGTCGCAAGACCCTGCCCTACGCGTTTCCGGATGCCAAATCCTTGCTGCCGGCGCTCAAGGCCAACATGCAGGCGCTGCAGGGCGAACTGGGGCCGCTTGAGCCGCGCCTGTGCGGTGTTGGAGTGGCGGCCCCCTTTCTGCTGGGTGGCTGGCACAGTTTGATGGGATTGCCGGACGCGGATGCCAAACTCTGGAACGAGCTTGACCTCTGCGCCGAAGTGCAAGCCATGACGGACTTGCCGGTGAGTTTTGCCAAAGACACCTCCGCCGCCTGCGTGGCCGAGCTGGTGGCCGGGCGCGGGCGCGATCTGAAAAGTTTTTTGTACCTGTTTGTCGACACGTTTGTCGGTGGCGGCCTGGTCATCCACTCACACTTGCACAGTGGTGTGCATGGCAACGCCGGCGCCGTGGCATCGCTGCCCCTGCATGTGGCCAATGCTCTGGAGGACGGCGCCCTATCCGCGCAGATATCCGTGCAAATACCCGCGCAGATGCCCGCACAGTTGATCGACCAGGCTTCGTTGTGGGTCCTGGAGCAGCGCTTCAAATCGCTCGGCCTGGACCCCCAAGCCGCCTATGACGAACGCGCCACGCAGACGCACTGCCTGGCGGAAACGCGGGCCTGGGTGCAACGCGCGGCGTTGAGCCTGGCCCATTGTGTTGTCAGCGGCACGGCGTTTCTGGATCTTGATGCGGTGGTGATCGACGGGTCGATGAGCCGCATCCTGCTGCAGCAACTCATTGAGGCCGTCAAGGCTGCCCTGTCGCGCTACAACCCTGAAGGTCTGTGGCCAGTGACGATTCTGCAGGGCAGCATCGGCTCGGATGCGCGGGCCCTGGGCGGCGCCCTGCTGCCCCTGCACGCCAACTTCGCACCGGACCGCGATTTGTTCCTCAAGGCGCTGACCTGAGCTCGCCTGCGGGAAAGTTTCTTGCGCACGGAGTAAAGTGTAAAAAAAACAGCAGGAGACAAGCATGAAGCAATTCCCCTCGGCACTGGCTTGCGTCACCCTGGCCAGCGCCGTGGCCTTCGCCCTCGCGGGAACGGCGCAGGCCCGTGTCACCCACATCGTTATCGATGAAACGCTCCCGTTTATTGCGCCTGCCGGCACGCCTGTGCCGCCCTTCGCCTACGAACAGGTCGCCGGCCGCGCCTTTGGCGAGCTCGATCCGAAACATCCCGGCAACGCCCTCATCCAGGATATTGAGCTGGCCAAGGACGCCGACGGCAAGGTGCGGTATGTCTCGTCATTCGTGATCTTCAAGCCAGTTGACCTGAAAAATGCCAGTGGCATGCTGTGGCACGATGTGCCCAACCGCGGACGTGTCTTCCCACAGGCGCCGCAGGAACGCGCCCTGGGCGACATCATGCTGGCCAGCGCCTGGCAGGGCGACAACGCTGGCGCCACCAAAGTGCAGCCACGGGCCAGCGCCGATGCGGCAGCCATGCAGTTTCTGCAGGTTCCGGTAGCGCGCGGGCCGCTGGGCGCACCCATCACCGGCGAGGTGCTGGGCCGCATCGTCAACCGCTCGGGGCCGCAATCACAAGCGCTGTGGGTGCAGACCAACCCGGTGCCGTATACGCCCGCAAGCCTGGACACAGGCCTTGCCCGCCTGGTCTCACGCGAAGGCGAGAACCAGCAGGGCGACGTGTTCGGAGAAAAGCCCATTGCCTCGCCAGACTGGGCCTGGGCCAGGTGCGATGCGCTCAATCCGTTTCCGGGCACCCCCGATCCCACTCAGATCTGCCTTAAAAACGGCTTTGACGCGAAACTCCTGTACCAGGTCGTCTACACCTCGGCTGACCCCTATGTATTGGGTATTGGATTTGCTGCCTGGCGCGACGTGGCGGCGTTCTTCAAGAGGGCCACAGTCGACGACCGGGGCACGGCCAACCCGGTCGCCGGTTCGGCAAAACACAGCATCACCCGCGGCATTTCGCAATCGGGCAACTACCTTCGCGGCTGGCTGCACCTGGGTTTTAACCAAGCCGAAGACGGCAGTGCAGTGCACGACGGCATGTGGCCGATCATCGCTGGACGACGCATTGCGCTGAACTTCCGCTGGGCGCAGCCCGATGGCGTGCTGGAGCTCTACCAGGCCGGGTCAGAAGGCCCGCAGTGGTGGTTGCCGCACCCGGACCCAGTGCGCGGCGATTCTGCAGCGGGCATACTGGACAGGTGCACCGCCAGCAACACCTGCCCGAAAGTGATCGAACATTTTGGTTCGGCTGAAGTGTGGGCGCTGAAGCTCACACCGGAGTGGGTCGGCACCGATGGCAAGGCAGATTTGCCCCTGCCAGAAAGTATTCGGCGCTACTATATTGCAAGCACCAACCACAATGGTGGCGTGGGCGGATTTGATACCAGCCTGCCCGGCGTGGGTTTGCCCAAAACCGGCGCCGTGTGCCCTGGCAACAACTTTGGCACCGCCGTGTTGCCGGCCAACCCGGTGCCGCATACGCAGACGGTCAATGCGCTGCGGGTGCATTTTCGCGACT
>JANNYX010000640.1:0-3443 GCA_031410295.1 Rhodoferax sp. | reverse complement strand
GGGCATGCCGCGTGGCATCAACAACCTGTGGAACAAGGGTGGCCTGATGTACGCCTACCCGGTGCGTTGAGCCAGTCGATCACATTCACCTGAACGTCTCAGAAGCCGCCAGTGCTTAACCGAAGTGCTGGCGGCTTTTTTGAGTTTGCCCACGACGCCTTTCAATTTCAAATGACGAGACCGGCGGATGATGTTTGATGTTGTCTGAAACAAAACCCCCGAAAAAAAGTTTTTCCTGGCGCGGACAGGCGGTGCGTGGCTGGATCTACCAGCTGATCGCCATCGGCGCTGTGGCTGCGATGGTCTGGTTTCTGGCCAGCAACACGCTCTTCAACATGAAGGCGCGCGGCATCCAAAGCGGCTTTGATTTCCTGCTCGGCCCGGCCGGTTTTGACATTGGCGAAAGCCTGGTGCCATTTGATTCGGCTCAGCCCTATTGGCAGGCCTTCCTGATTGGCCTCTCGAACACGCTAAGGGTGGCGATTCTGGGCATTATCCTGACCACGCTCCTGGGCACCATGCTGGGCGTGGGCCGCTTTTCGCGCAACGCCTTGGTGCGCGGCCTGTGTTACGCCTATGTCGAGTTTTTTCGCAACGTGCCAGTGCTGCTGCAGTTGCTGATGTGGTATCTGCTCTTCACCGAAGCGCTGCCCGCCGCGCAGGAGGCCTGGACGCTGGGCCCGTTTTTCCTTAGCAAAGGTGGCCTGAGTTTCCCCATACCGCTGTGGGCCAGTGGCCACCTTTGGGGCCTGTTGGGCCTCCTGACCGGAGTGGCGGTGGCTTGGGGCTACCGGCGCTGGGCCTTCAGGCAATTTGAAGCGACGGGCCGCATCCGCAGCATGTTTTGGGTGCCGTTGTGCATCGTCACCCTGACAGGCCTCTTGGGCTGGCTCGCCGGCGGCGCGCCATTCGAGTTTGATTCACCGGTCAAAGGTGATTTTTCCATTGAACAGGGCGGCGCACTGACGCCCGAGTTCCTGTCGGTCTTGTTGGGCCTGACCGTCTACACCGCCGCGTTTGTGGCCGAAGTGGTGCGCTCGGGCATCCAGTCGGTCTCTCGCGGGCAGGCCGAGGCCTCGGCAGCGCTTGGCCTGAGCCAGGGCCACACCATGCAACTGGTGATGTTGCCCCAGGCCCTGCGTGTGATCATCCCGCCGATGACCAACCAATTCCTGAATCTCACCAAAAACTCGTCGCTGGCGGTGGCCATTGGTTACCCGGATGTGGTCTCCATCGCCAATACCGCGCTCAACCAGACCGGTCGCGCGGTCGAGTGCATCGCCATTGTCATGCTGGTGTATTTGACGACTTCGCTCTCCACCTCCCTGCTGATGAACTGGTACAACGCCCGCTCAGCCATCAAGGAGCGCTGAGAAAATGCCATGGCCCTGACCGCAGAGACCTTTCAACCCATCGCCGCACGCCCCGCGCCGGTTCAGACCGGCGGCCTCTTTGGCTGGGTACGCGCCAACCTGTTTGGCGACTGGGCTACCGGCGTCATGACCCTGGTGGTCGGTGGCGCGCTTTTATACCTGGTGCCACAACTGCTCAGCTGGGCCTTCTGGCGCGCCTCCTGGCAGGCCAATTTCGACGCCTGCCGGGTGCCCGGCGTGGGCGCCTGCTGGGGCGTTGTCACGGAAAAATTCCGCTTCATACTGTTTGGACGTTATCCGTTTGAAGAGCAGTGGCGGCCGCTGCTGGCCACCGTGCTGTTGCTGGCGCTGCTGGTGGCCAGTTGCATGCGCGCCTTCTGGAAGCCCTGGCTGGTGCTGCTGTGGGCGGCGGTCATGGCGCTGTTTTTCATGTTGATGTACGGCAATGTGCTGGGCCTCTCGAAGGTCGAAACGGACCGTTGGGGTGGCCTGCCGCTGACCATTTTGCTGGCCTCGATCTCGATGACCCTGGCCTTTCCGATAGCCATGGTGGTGGCCCTGGGGCGGCGCTCCAACTTGCCGGCCATCCGCACGTTTTGCACGGTTTATGTCGAGTTGATCCGCGGCGTACCGCTGATCTCGGTGCTGTTCATGGCCTCTTTCATGTTCCCGCTGTTCATGCCGCAGGGCTTCACGATTGACGTGTTGATCCGTGTGCTGGTGGGACTGACACTCTTTGCGGCGGCCTACATGGCCGAGGTGATCCGCGGCGGCCTGCAGGCCATCCCGAAGGGGCAAATCGAAGCCGCTGCCACGCTGGGACTCTCCTACTGGCAAACCCAGCGCAAAATCGTGTTGCCTCAGGCTTTGGCGATGGTGGTGCCAGCCATCATGAACAACTTCATCGGCCTCTTCAAAGACACCTCGCTGGTCACGATCGTGAGCCTCTACGAATTGACGGGCGCCCTCTCGCTCGCGCTGAACTCTGACGCCAACTGGCGGCCCTTCAAGATCGAGGGTTACCTCTTCATTGCTCTGATTTATTTCATGTTCTGTTTTTCCATGTCGCGCTACAGCATTTGGGTTGAAAACCAGGTCAATAAAGGCAAGGCCCGCTAGCCCTCAAAAAAGAAGTCAACATGAGCGAACCGATCATCAAATTCGACAAGCTGAACAAGTGGTATGGCAATAATTTCCATGTCTTGCGCGACATTGACCTGGACGTCACACCGGGCGAACGCATCGTGGTGTGCGGACCATCCGGGTCGGGCAAGTCCACATTGATCCGCTGTATCAACCGCCTCGAAGAGCATCAGCAAGGCCATTTGTGGGTGGACGGCGTCGAGCTGACGGACGATGTGAAAGTCATCGACGACGTGCGCAAAAAAGTCGGCATGGTGTTCCAGCAGTTCAACCTGTTTCCACACCTGACAGTGCTGGAGAACTTGACACTCTCGCCGATGTGGGTTGGCAAGATGCCCAAGAAAGAAGCCGAAGAAAAAGCCATGGGCCAGCTCAATCGGGTCCGCATTGCCGAACAGGCGCACAAGTACCCCTTGCAACTCTCTGGCGGTCAACAACAACGTGTGGCCATCGCCCGCGCCTTGTGCCTCACGCCAAAAATCATGCTGTTTGACGAACCCACGTCGGCACTCGACCCGGAAATGATCAAGGAGGTGCTTGATGTGATGGTGGAGATGGCCAGCCAAGGCATCACCATGATTTGTGTGACACATGAAATGGGGTTCGCCAAAGCGGTCGCGGATCGCGTGATTTTTATGGACCAGGGCCAGATCGTCGAGCAAAACAACCCGCACGATTTTTTCAACAACCCGCAAAACGAACGCAGCAAAGACTTTTTGTCAAAAATTTTGGGGCATTGACGGTTTGGTGGCACTGAAGGTTCTGGTTACAAAACTTGCGTCTTGCAGGATGTTTGTGACAGAGTCTCGCCGTAGTATGAATTCCTTCGGTAATCACTCATGAAGGAATCATTTTGGCCATCCAATCCCCCTTTTTCAACAAGCGCGACAACGAGCCGACGGCTAACCGAACGCCTGCAGCAGGCGC
>JANNYX010000639.1:0-6161 GCA_031410295.1 Rhodoferax sp. | reverse complement strand
GTGTGGGCCTGATCGTGCCCAGCTCCAATACCACCATGGAAACGGAAATCCCTGCCATGCTGCACGCCCGTGAGCTGGTGCTGCCCGAGCGTTTCACCTTCCATTCGAGCCGGATGCGCATGAAATCCGTCACCAAGGAAGAGTTGGAAGCCATGGACAAAGACTCTGACCGCTGCGCGCTGGAGTTGTCGGACGCCCGCATGGACGTTATGGGTTACGCCTGCCTCGTGGCCATCATGAGCATGGGGCTCGGCTACCACCGCGCATCGCAACGCCGTCTGCACGAGATCACGGCAGCCAATGGCGCCCCGACGCCAGTCATCACCAGCGCCGGGGCGTTGGTTGAGGGCTTGCAAGCCATCGGCGCGAAGCGGGTGTCCCTCATCGCGCCGTACATGAAGCCGCTGACCCGCATGGTGATCGACTACATCGAAAACGAAGGTATTGAGGTGATCGACAGCATCTCGCTGGAAATCCACGACAACCTCGCCGTGGGCGCGCGCGACCCGAAAGCGCCGGCGGAACTGTGGAAACAGCTCAATGTCAAAGGCGTGGATGCCATCGTCGCCTCGGCCTGCGTGCAGATGCCGTCGTTGGCGTCGATCGAACTGATCCAGCAAGCCAGCGGCCTGCCGGTGGTCGCCAGCAGCGTCTGCACCACCTGGTCAATCCTCAAAAGCCTCGGGCTCGAGCGCCGGTTGCCCGGCGCTGGCGCGCTTTTGTCTGGCCAGTATTAAATTCCCATTGACCCATAGAATTGACCACAAAGGCCCCCCATGACAACGCCATTCCCCGCCCCACTCCCTCAAGGCCTGAAGGCCAGCGCCCTCGGCCTGGCCATCCTCGTCGCCAGCAGCGCCGCCCTCGCGCAAAACTACCCCAGCAAACCGATCACGCTGGTGGTGCCGAATCCACCCGGTGGCTTTGTTGACGCTTCGGCGCGCATCCTGTCGGATTCGCTGGCCAAAGTGGTCGGCCAGCCGGTGGTGATCGACAACAAAGGCGGCGGCAGCGGCAACGTGGCCTACCAATTCGCCGCGCGCGCCAACGCTGACGGCTACACCCTCTTGAACTCCTACTCGGCCTACCACGTCGGCAACCCGAACCTCTCCCCCAAACTGCCCTGGGCACAGAAGGATTTCGTGCCGGTGGCGCTGATCACCGTGGCCACCAACGTGATCGCCGTGCACCCGTCGGTGCCCGCCAACAACCTGGCCGAGTTCACCAGTTACGTCAAGAAAAACCCGGCCAAACTCAGCTACGCCTCTCAGGGCAATGGCTCGCTCTCGCACATCGGCACCGAAATGTTCAAGCAGCAGACACACAGCAGCATCCTGCATATTCCCTACCGCGGCTCCGGCCCGGCGATTCAGGATGTGCTCTCGGGCCAGGTGCAGGTGTTCATCACCACGCCGCCTTCGGTGATGGGCCATGTGCAGGCGGGCAAACTCAAAGGCCTGGCCGTCACCAGCAAGGCGCGCCACCCGGGCATGCCCAATGTGCCAACCACCGCCGAAGCTGGCATGAAGGGTTTTGAGCTCGAGGCCTGGGTTGGCATCTTTGCGCCAGCGGCCACACCGCCAGACGTGGTGGCCAAACTCACCAGCCAGATAAAGGCCGCGCTGGAGCTGCCAGAAACCAAAACACGGGCCGACACAGCGGGTATTGAACTGCGTTATTTGCCGCCCGCCGGTTTGGATGCGCTGGTGAAAAAGGAGACCGAGTTCTGGGCCAAAACAATCCAGGCGGCGGGCATCACCGCCGATTGACCGCGATCAGCCGACGCGAACAAGTTTTTCGACCGTTCTTCCACCTTTCTTCAACCGACAGGAACCCCCCGTGCCACACTACAACTTGCAAGTCAACGGCAAAACGCAGGCCGTCAACCTTGATGCCGATACACCGCTTTTGTATGCGCTGCGTGACGATTTGGGCCTCAACGGCCCCAAATTCGGCTGCGGTTTGGGTCAGTGTGGCGCCTGCACCGTACACATCAATGGCGTGGCGGCGCGCTCCTGCCTGCTGCCGGTGGGCAGCATTGGCTCCAAGCCCATCACCACGCTCGAAGGTTTGACCAGCGCCAGCGGCGCGCCCGGAAAATTGCAACAGGCCTTCATCGACGAGCAGGCGGTGCAATGCGGCTACTGCATCAACGGCATGATCATGACCTCGGCTGCGCTCTTGAAAACCACCCCCAACCCGAGCGAGACGGAAATCAAAAACGCGCTGGCCGGCAACCTGTGCCGCTGCGGCACCCACCAACGCATTTGCGCCGCCGTCAAACGCGCTGCCACCGCTTGAGGAGGAACGGATCATGAACCACACCTCCCATCCCATCAATCGCCGCACCCTCCTCAAAGCCGGCGCCGGCACGCTGGTCGTCGGCTTCAGTCTGGACACCACACTGGCCCGTGCCGCCACGCCTGGCGCACCGGTGTTGCGCCCGGCGAAAAGCGTCGCCAAGGACCTGGTCGATTCCTTCATCAGCATCGGGCAAGACGGCAAGATCACCTTGTTTGTCGGCAAGGTCGACCTGGGCACCGGCACCAGAACGGCGCTGTCACAAATGGCTGCTGACGAGCTTGACGTTGCCTTCGAACACATCGACATGGTGATGGGCGACACCGCCACCACGCCCGACCAGTGGATGACCGGCGCCAACCTCACCATCGCCCAGGGCGGCGGCGAGTTGCGCCGCGCATGCGCCACCGCCCGCGCGGCGCTGTTGGCCAAGGCATCTGCCAAGCTTGGCGCGCCCGTGGTCGATTTGCACGTCAACAATGCGGTCATCAGCGTCAAGGGCGACGCCGCCAAACGTGTGAGTTACGCCGAGTTGATGCAAGGCAGCGCCAGCATCGACATGAAGGTCGATGCCAAGGCCCCTATCAAAGCCGCCGCCGACTACAAAATCGTGGGCAAATCGGTACCGCGTGTGGACATCCCGGCCAAAGTCACTGGCGCCTTTATCTACGCGCACGACTTTCGCCTGCCCGGCATGTTGCACGCGCGCGTGGTTCGGCCCGATGCGGTGGGCGCCAATGTGCTGGCGGTCGACGACAGCGCCGCCCGCAAGATCAATGGTTTTGTGCAAACGGTTCGCAAAGGCGACTTTTTGGCGGTGATTGCAACCAGCGAGTGGGCCGCCATCAAGGCCGCCCGCGCGCTGAAAGTCAACTGGTCGGCCAGCCTGGGTTTGCCCGACAAAGACACCGTTTTTGACTACTGGCGCAAACAGCCCATAGCCAAGGAGGAAGCCACGCAAAAAGTCGGCGATGCGCCAGCCGCATTGGCCAGCAGCGCGACGCGCGTCAAGGCGAGTTATGACTTCGCCGTGCAAACACACGCCTCCATCGGCCCGTCCTGCGCGGTGGCCGATTTTGCCGATGGCAAACTGGTGGTGTGGTCGCCCTCGCAGGCCACACACTCGATGCAGACCGAACTGGCGGCCATCACCGGCCTGGCTCAGGAAAAGATCCGCCTCTTGTATCTGGAAGGCTCCGGCTGTTATGGCCGCAACGGCCATGAAGATGCCACGGCTGATGCGGCGCTGATCGCCACACTGATCGGCAAACCGGTGCGCGTGCAATGGATGCGCGCCGACGAAACCGCCCGCGCGCCCAAGAGCCCGCCTCGCGCGATTGACCTGGAAGCCGGGTTCGACAAAGACGGCACACTGGTGGCCTGGTCAGGCGACTTTCACATTGCGCTCAACCACATCGTGGCCTTCAAGCCGCTTGATTTTCCGCTCTTGGCCGCCACCGATCTGGGTTTGCCCAAACCCGGCAACTGGGTTGGATTCCTGTTCCAGAACGCCGGCGCGCCGTATGCAGTGCCCAACATCCGCGTCAATACGCGCCATGTCGAAAAAACCTTCTTCAGAAGCGCCCATTTGCGCAGCCCGGGCCGCATTGAAAACAGTTTTGCCAACGAGTCGTTCATGGACGAACTGGCGTACAGCGCCAAAGCCGACCCAGCCGAGTTTCGACAGCGCCACTTGAAAGATACGCGGGGCCTGGCCGTGATGGGCGCCGCCCTGAAACGCGCCAACTGGCAAACCCGGGTCGGCATCAATGCGCAGGCGGCCAGCGGCGACATCGTCAAGGGCCGTGGTTTATCGTATGTGCGATACAACAACGCGACGACCTACGTTGCTGCGGTGGCCGAGGTCGACGTCAATCGCAAAACCGGTGACGTGCGTGTCACGCGTGTGTGCGTGGGCCACGACTGCGGCCAGATCATCAACCCGGACGGCCTGGCCAACCAGATCGAAGGCGGCGTGATCCAGACCGTCAGCCGCACGCTGATGGAGCAGGTGCAATGGAACAAGACCCAGGTCACCAGCGTCGATTGGGCCACTTACCCGATCTTGCGATTCCCCGACGTGCCGAAAGTTGAAGTGGACATGATCAACCAGGCGGGTGACGTCTCCTGGGGCGCGGGCGAACCCACCGCCACCGCGATTCCGGCAGCCATCGCCAATGCGATTTTTGACGCCACTGGAGCACGTTTGCGCTCAGTGCCGATCACACCCGAGAAGGTGCTGGCGGCGCTGGCTGGCTTGCCCGCCAGAACACGGACCTGACCGGCGCCCATGGCGTTGAACCCTTTGCAGCGGCCAAACCCTGAGCCGCTGCGACGCACGTGACGACGCTGCTGCTACACCACGCGCGCTGTATCGCCACGCTGGACGACCAGCGCCGCGAACTGACGGACGCGTCCATCTTTGTTCGCAACGGCCTGATCGAATTTGTCGGTCTGGCTGACGACTTGCCACCGCAGCTGCGGGATGCGGCCGATGAGGTGATCGACGCGCGCCACCACCTGGTCACGCCCGGCCTCGTCAACACCCACCACCACATGTTCCAGTCGCTCACGCGGTGTATTCCTGCGGTGCAAAACGCCGAGCTGTTTGGCTGGCTGCGCGGGCTTTACCCGATCTGGGCGGGCATCACGCCCGAGATGATTCGCATCAGCACACAGGTGGCCATGGCCGAACTGCTGTTGAGCGGTTGCACCACCAGCAGCGACCACCTGTACCTCTTCCCCAACGGTTGCCGCCTGGACGACAGCATTGACGCCGCCCGTGACATCGGCATGCGTTTCACCGCCTCGCGCGGCAGCATGAGTGTGGGGCAATCGCAAGGCGGGCTGCCGCCGGACCGCCTGGTGGAGCCTGAAGACTTAATTTTGAAAGACACGCAGCGCCTGATCGACAGATACCACGACGCCACCCACGGCAGCATGACGCAGGTGGCGGTGGCGCCGTGTTCCCCCTTTAGCGTGAGCCGCGACCTGATGCGTGAATCCGCCAGCTTGGCGCGCGCCAGCAAGGTGCGCCTGCACACCCACCTGGCCGAGAACGACCACGACATCGCCTACACCCGCGAGCGGTTCAATTGCACCCCGGCCGAATACGCCGAAAGCCTGGACTGGCTCGGGCATGACGTGTGGCATGCGCATTGTGTCAAGCTGGACGATCTGGGCATCTCCCTCTTTGCAGCCTCCAAAACCGGCGTGGCGCACTGCCCGTGCAGCAACATGCGCCTGGCCAGCGGCATCGCGCCCATCCGCAAGATGCTGAACGCTGGTGTCGCCGTAGGCCTGGGCGTGGACGGCAGCGCCAGCAACGACGCCGCTCACCTGGTCAACGAAGCGCGCCAGGCGATGTTGCTGGCGCGTGTCGGGCGGGCCATGGCGCCGCCCGAATCACGCGCCACAGCCACGGGAACACAGACCTTTTTCGGCTGCGACCTCGGCCCAGCGGAGATGACGGCCCGTGACGCACTTGAACTGGCCACCCGCGGCGGCGCGCAGGTGCTGGGGCGCAGCGACATTGGCCACATCGCGCCTGGCATGTGTGCCGACCTGGCGCTGTTTGACCTGCGCACACTGTCCTTCGCCGGTGGCGCCGTGCATGACCCGGTGGCCAGCCTGATGTTGTGCGCCAGCAGCAACGCAGCCTATACCCTCGTCAATGGGCGCGTTGTGGTGCGGGACGGCAGGCTGGCGACGCTGGAACTGGAACCCTTGATTGAACAGCACAACCGGCTGGCGCTGCAACTGGTTGGTGCGGCGGGCTGAATGGCTGACCGTGGGGAACGTGATCTGTAGGTGATCGGCTCCGGCGCAGGCGGCCTGTCTGCCGCGGTGACCGCTGCCCA
>JANNYX010000638.1:0-1691 GCA_031410295.1 Rhodoferax sp. | reverse complement strand
GGGGGCCCCCGCCTGGGGGGGCGCCACCGCCGAAGTGGTTTGGAGGCGCGCCAAGTAGGTGCTTTCCGGTAAGGCTGCCAAATTCGCCAACCCAAACGATCTACCTTAGCCTGAACCCTCAAAGCGTCGCTGGCGCTCGTCTGTCGCTACCGCGATGCACCCAGCATGGCGTTGCGCAGAATATCGTTCAACCGGCTTTGATAACCGCCGCCCTGGCTTTTGAGCCATTCCAGCACATCGGCATCCACCCGCACAGTGAGTTGCTGTTTGATGGGCCGGTAGAACTTGCCGCGCGTCGCGCCTTGCCAGTCTTTGCGCGAAGTGGCGGGCAGGTCAGAAAAGTCAATTGAATGCTCGGGCTTGGCAGCCAAAGCGGCCAGCTCTTTGCGAACCGAATCAGGTACTTTGTTCATACGTTTTCCTTTCAATCCTGGTGGCACGCCGCGCTGAAACAATGCGAATATGCTCGCTGCCACCTTCCTCATCGAACCAAGTGTGTGCCACGAGCACCACCACACTGCCGGCTGCCAAGCCCATGGTTTGCCACCGCTGTTCGCCGTTTTCAATGCGGTCTTGCCTGCTCAAGTGCGAGGGATCGTCAAACACCCGCTTCGCCGCCTCAAAACCGATGCCGTGTTTTGCCAGGTTGCTGGCGCTTTTACCGTCGTCCTAGGAAAATACCGGCAGCTTCATTTTTGTAACTACTTGATTGTAGTTTTTATCAGTTTACTTGGCAACCGTGCGGGATTGTCCGCAGGCCCATCGGCAAAACTATGAAATGGGTTCGCTACCCAGCAAACCCCATCGGCACGTCAGCGACGATCCAAACCTGCTGCGGCAACATCTGGCACCTTGGCCAACGCGGCGTCATACTTCTTGCGGCTTCCCCGCTTGCCGCGCAAAGCCAAATAATCTTCAGTGGCCAACGCGGAAAGTTTTTCAGCCAACGCCGTGCTGATCAACTGGTTGACCGAAACACCCTCTTGCGCGGCATAAACCTTGGCATTTTTATGCAGGGATTCGGGGAAGCGGACACTCAATGCGCTCATGGTTTTGGCTCCTTCAATCGTTTCACAAACTGGTCAGGTTGCAAGATATTGATGGTCAATTGCATGAAGCAAAGCCTACGACTTTGAACGCAGGGAGTGCTACAGAGCTTCAGGCCATCCAGTTCTCAACCTTCAATCCCTTGACCCGCCCAAAATCCTTCACATTGTTGGTGACCACGGCGGCATCCAGGCTTCGCGCATGGGCGGCGATCATCAAATCGTTCGCGCCAATCATCTGGCCTTTCTTCCTCAGGTCTGAGCGGATTTCAGCATAGTGTTCGGCGGCGTCGCGCGACCAGTCTTTGACATTCACATGCCGCACAAAGGCATCAACGCCAGCCCGGTTGGCTTTTTTTTTGCTTGATTCGAGCACGCCATAAAGCAACTCTGCCAGGGTGACGATGGAGATCGTCTGCAGCTCAATTGGAACCTGCTGAATGCGTTCGAGCAGCACCTCAGAGGAACGACGCAAAACGAAGGCGCAAGTGTCGGTATCGAGCATGTAAAGCCGGCTCATTTATTGGCCCGCTCCTGCACCGGCAAATCTTCAATGCCAGCCATGAAGTCGTCGCTAACGCCAGCGCCAGAGGTCAAAAAAGCGCTCCAGTCCTGGGGCCTGGGCGACAAAACGATATCGTCGCC
>JANNYX010000637.1:0-16562 GCA_031410295.1 Rhodoferax sp. | reverse complement strand
CGCCGCCCAAGGCGCCTGAATAGAAGTTCTGCACCTTGTAGCGCCCACCGGTGCGTTTTTCAACTTCGCGGGCGAAGACTTCCACGCCGACGCCCTGGTGCGAGTTCGGGCCAATCGAAATGCTGTTGCGCATGGTGACCTGAGCTGACGCGCCGCTGGCCAATGCCGCCGCCATGGCGATGCTGCTGGCGAGCCATTTGAATCTGGATCCGATCATGGAAGTCTCCTCTGGGTGTGGATTTCAGCCGCGAGCTGCGGCGCCATTGTCAGGCGGCGGGCAAGCTGACAGCATCGGGGTTTTCGCGCATGTACTCACGAATAAGGGTTTCGAAATCGGGCTCGGGGAAAAGTCCCAATCCCCTGGCGCGTTGCGCGTTGATATGCGCCGGCCAGGTGGCAACGATTTTGCGGATCGTCGCATCAGGCGTCCAGTCGATGAGATCGGCCACGGCTTTGCCTGCGACACGTTCCAGCGCCTGAGCCATCTCGCCGGTGGTGCAGGTGAGCGCCGGCAGGTTCAGGCCGACGCGCGGTCCCCATTCCTGGTCGGTGCACTCAGCCGCGCGGATGATGCCTTTGATGGTCAAAGAGGGCGACGACAGTGCCACTTCGGTCTCGGGCGCCACCGGGCAGGCGCCCTTTACACCCGAGAGCGGCTCGCGAATCATCCCGCTGAAAAAGCTCGACGCCGCACCATTGGGTTTGCCCGGGCGCACACTGACCGTCATCAGCCGCGTGTTGCGGCCACGGATGAAACCTTTGCGGGTGAAGTCCGCCACGAGTTGTTCGCCGATGAGTTTCTGAATGCCGTAACTGGTTTGCGGCGTCGGCAAGGTGGTGTCTTCAATTGTGGGCGGGCAGGGCAGTTCGGGCGAATCGCCAAACACGGCCAAAGAGCTGGCGAAGACAAACATCGGAGTTGAGCCCAAGGCGCGGCATTTCTCCAACAGGGCCAGGGTGGCTTTGAAATTGCTGCGCATGCCCAAGTCAAAGTCGGCTTCACATTCACCACTCACCGCCGCGGCGAGATGAAAAATGATAGCAGTGTTTGTAGATATTACGTCGGCCTTGGCCTCGTTTTCTTCAAGGAGCGCGTTCAAGTCGCCGGTAAGCGCGGTAATACGCGGGTCGGCCAGCAGGTCCGCTGGCGGCGCGGCGCGGTCTACCAGAGTCAGGCGCGTGATGGCTGACGGCGCTGCACCGGCCAGTGACAAGTGACCCTTTTCAAGTAAGGTACGGGCCAGGCGAACACCCAAAAATCCAGCGCCGCCGGTGATTACAACCTGCATTTTTGACACTCCATTGGTTGATTCAGCCGTGCAGCTTACCTGTAAACACCGGCGTGCTGCGGCACCGCGGTGATTTAGTAAAGCGCATTCAGTTACATCCCCGCGCAATTCGCTGCGCCGCCCGCCCGCGGGCACCGCCCTCGCAATATTCGGTTTCAGGCCTTTGTTGTCGCAGTTTTTGCAATGCCCTCACCTTGCCGGGATTCGCCACTTTTTCCTGTAGACTGGTGCGCACAACACCTCTTTGCCGCTGATCCAGTCCGCGAGACACCTTCGATCACCAGGTACCCCCAATGAGCCACGTCAATCCTTACCATCTTGGTCTGGACAAAAATCCTGCCAATTTCGTGCCCCTCACGCCCTTGAGTTACATTGAGCGCGCAGCCAAGGTGTATCCGGATCAATGTGCCGTCATTTATGGCGCACGACGGCAAACCTGGGGCGAGACTTACAAGCGCAGTCGGCAACTGGCCGGCGCCTTGATGGCCCGCGGAATTGGGCCCGGCGACACCGTGGCGGTGATGCTGCCCAACGTACCCGCCATGCTGGAGGCGCACTTTGCCATTCCCATGACAGGCGCGGTTCTCAATACACTCAATACCCGGCTTGATGCAGAAGCCATTGCATTCATGTTCCAGCATGGCGAAGCCAAAGTGCTGCTGACTGACCGTGAATTTTCAGGCGTGGTGGAGAAGGCGTTGGCCATGGTTGGCCCAAAGCGCCCGTTGGTCGTCGAGGTGGAGGATGCCGAAGCCCCTGCCGGAAAACGGCTCGGCGAAATCGACTATGAGGACTTCCTCGCGCAGGGCCAATCAGACTTTGACTGGAAGCTTCCGGGTGATGAGTGGGATGCCATCGCTCTGAATTACACCTCGGGCACCACCGGCAACCCAAAAGGTGTGGTCACGCACCACCGGGGAGCCTACCTCAACGCGGCCAGCAACGTTATCTCCTGGCAGTTGCCGCATCACGCGACCTACTTGTGGACGTTGCCGATGTTTCACTGCAACGGCTGGTGCTTCCCGTGGACTCTGGCGCTGATTGCGGGCACCAGTGTGTGCCTGCGCCGGGTTGACCCGGCGCAGATATTCCCGTTGATCCGCGAGCATCACATCACCCACATGTGTGGCGCGCCCATTGTTTACAGCATGCTGATCAATGCGCCGGCGGTGCTGCGAGAAGGCATCACGCACGCCATCAATGGCCTCATCGCCGGCGCCGCGCCCCCTGCGGCGGTAATTGAGGGCTGCGAGGCTGCGGGAATCGAACTCACACACGTCTATGGCCTGACAGAAGTCTATGGCCCTGCGGCTGTTTGCGCCAAACAGGCCTCCTGGGCGGAACTCTCCATCGAAGAGCGCGCCCGTCTCAATGGCCGCCAAGGCGTGCCCTACCCGCTGCAACAAGCGGTGACAGTGCTCGACCCCGAAACCATGCAGCCTGTGCCCGCTGACGGCGAGACCATGGGTGAAATATTCTTCCGGGGCAACGTGGTGATGAAGGGTTACCTTAAAAACCCCGCAGCAACCGAGGAAGCATTTGCTGGCGGCTGGTTTCACACCGGTGACCTGGCCGTGATGTACCCGGATGGTTACATCAAGATCAAGGACCGCAGCAAGGACATCATCATTTCAGGCGGAGAAAACATTTCGTCCCTCGAAGTTGAAGACGCCCTGCATCGCCACCCGGCCGTGATGCTGGCGGCGGTGGTGGCCCAGCCCGATGCAAAGTGGGGAGAAGTGCCCTGTGCATTCGTGGAACTCAAGCCAGACGCAATCGCAACCGAGGCGGAAATCATCGCGTTCTGCAGGAACCTTCTGGCGCGCTTCAAGGTCCCCAAGCGCGTCCTTTTCTGTACGCTTCCCAAGACCTCCACCGGGAAGATCCAGAAGTTCACGCTTCGCGAGCAGGTCAGGTCGACCGCGGCCATTGAATGACATCCGGTAGCCATGCATCCTAGGAAATCCAATGTCAAGTGACATCATTCTCCAGACACAGGGACTGACCAAGGAATTCCTCGGTTTTGCCGCAGTCTCAGCGGTTGATCTTCAAATCAGGCGCGGCAGCCTGCATGCCCTGATTGGTCCCAATGGGGCCGGCAAGACCACCGTCTTCAATTTGCTGACCAAGTTCCACCCGCCAACGTCTGGAACGATCCAGTTCAACGGCATCGACATCACGCGTGAAAGCCAGGTCCAGGTGGCACGGCGCGGCATGATCCGTTCGTTTCAAATATCAGCCACATTTTCGCACCTGTCGGCGCTGGAAAATGTGCGTGTTGCGCTGCAGAGAAAACGCAACGACTCATTCAATTTCTGGTCTTCCGAGAAGCGGCTGAACGAACTCAACGACCAGGCCATGGCGTTGCTGGAATCCGTCGACCTAGCGGCTTTCGCAGATACGGTTGCGGTGGAGATGCCGTACGGCCGCAAACGCGCGCTGGAGATTGCCACGACCCTGGCGCTCGACCCGGAACTTATGCTGCTTGACGAACCCACACAGGGCATGGGCCATGAGGACGTGGGCCGTGTCGTGGACTTGATCCGCAAAGTTTCAAAGAACCGCACCATCTTGATGGTTGAACACAACCTGTCGGTGGTTGAAACCCTGTGTGACCGGCTGACTGTGCTACAGCGTGGCAGTGTGCTGGCTGAAGGTGACTATGCCACCGTGTCCAAAGACCCGCGAGTCCTTGAAGCCTATGTCGGAGTCGAAGCGTGAGCAGCGCATCCGGCCCCGGCGTGGAAGTGTTGCGCGTCACGGACCTGCACGCCTTTTATGGGGAGTCACATATCCTCCATGGCGTGGACCTTCAGGTGAATCGTGGCGAACTTGTGACGCTGCTGGGCCGAAATGGTTCAGGCCGATCAACCACATTGAAGGCAATTCTGGGACTGGTGGGCCGCAGGACCGGATCAATCATGTTCAACGGCACCGAAATCACCTCGGTGGCGCCGCATCACATTGCGCGCCTCGGTGTGGGTTATTGCCCGGAAGAGCGAGGCATCTTTGCGGGTTTGTCCACCGAAGAAAACCTGCTGCTTCCACCCATCGTTGCCAGTGGCGGCATGACGCTGGAGGAAATTTATGGCATTTTCCCCAACCTGCAGGAGCGGCGCAACAGCCCGGGCACGCGGCTTTCTGGCGGCGAACAGCAAATGCTGGCAATGGCCCGCATTTTGCGCACCGGCGCCCGGGTTTTATTGCTTGATGAGATCACCGAAGGCCTGGCTCCGGTCATCGTCAAGAAACTCGGTGAAGTGATCCGACTGCTGAAAACACGTGGCTACACCATTGTTTTGGTCGAACAGAACTTTCGCTTTGCTGCGCCCTTGGCGGACCGGCATTACGTGCTCGAACACGGCCACGTGATCATGACAGTGCAACCGCACGAGCTGGCCGCCAAGACCAGCGAGTTGCATGAACTGCTCGGTGTTTGACCATTCCTGTCAATTCACTGTTTCCATTCCTTTCCTTTCCTTTCCCTTCCCTTTCCTTCCATTCCCTTCTTTTTCTTCTGGAGATATTCAATGAAACTTAAACATATCGCACAGGCCGCAAGCCTTTCCCTGCTGGTAGCCGGTGCGGCTCAGGCGCAAATTTCCGATGGCGTTGTCAAGCTTGGCGTGCTGACAGATCTGTCGGGTCTGTACTCCGACGTGGCAGGCACAGGTGCAGTCATCGCCACCAAGATGGCGATTGACGATTTTCTGGCCAATGAAAAACCGACGTTCAAAGTGGAAATGGTCTCCGCTGATCACCAGAACAAAGGCGACATCGCCGCCAACAAGGCGCGTGAATGGTTTGAAAAAGACAAGGTTGACGTCGCCACTGAGCTGGTCACCACCTCGGTCGCCCTGGCGGTGCAAAAAATTGCCAAGGAAAAGAACCGCATTGCCCTGGTTTCCGGCGCAGCGTCAACTGGCATTACCAATGAGAGCTGCAACGACGTCACCGTCCATTGGACCTACGACACCTATGCCGTCGCCAATGGCACGGCCAAGGCCGTCACCCAGGGCGGCGGAAAAAAATGGTTCTTCCTGACGGCTGACTATGCTTTCGGTCACGCCCTGGAAAAAGACGCTGGAGACGTGGTCAAAGCCAACGGCGGTGAAGTGTTGGGCGCTGTGCGGCATCCCTTCCCCGGGAGCGATTTCTCGTCATTCCTGTTGAAGGCGCAATCGTCTGGCGCCCAGATCATCGGCCTTGCCAATGCCGGTGGCGACACCATCAACTCGATCAAGCAGGCTGCTGAATTCGGCATCACGCCCAAGCAGTCATTGGCGGGCCTGTTGATGTTCATTACCGACGTGCACTCATTGGGGTTGAAGACCACCCAAAGCATGTTTCTGACCGAAGGGTTTTACTGGGATCTGAACGAAGAAACCCGTGCGTGGTCAAAACGCTTCTTTGCCCTGCACAAGCGCATGCCCACCATGGTTCAGGCGGGGCAATACTCGTCCACGATGCATTACCTCAAGGCCGTCAAGGCCATCAACAGCGACGACACAGCCAAGGTTATGGCACAGATGAAGAAGACGCCGGTGAATGACTTCTTCGCCAAGAACGGCGCCATCCGTGATGACGGACGCATGGTTCACGACATGTACCTGCTGCAGGTGAAAAAGCCCGGTGAATCCAAAACGCCTTGGGACTACTACACCGTGAAAGCCACCATTCCTGCGGCTGAGGCATTCCAGCCAATGTCGGCTTCACGCTGCCCGTTGATCAAGAAGTAAGCGGTATTTGCTGCCGCCCCGGGGTTCGTTCGTGACCCTGGGGTCTCATCTTTAGCTTGCCCGAGCGGTACGGCCGCTTGGGCAAAAAGGGGTCACGCGATGGAACTATTCGGCATCTCGTCACAGGCGTTCTTCGGTCAGTTGCTGCTTGGCCTGATCAACGGCTCGTTTTATGCCGTGTTGAGCCTGGGGCTGGCCATCATCTTCGGCCTGCTCAACATCATCAATTTCGCCCACGGCGCACAGTACATGCTGGGCGCTTTTGTCGCCCTGCTGGGGCTGACCTACCTGGGGTTCAACTATTGGGTGTCGTTGCTGGTGGCCCCGCTGGTGATCGGGCTGGCGGCGGCCTTGATAGAACGCACCATGCTCAAGCACCTGTACAAGTTGGACCACCTTTACAGCCTGTTGCTGACCTTTGGCCTGGCGTTGATTGCCGAAGGGGTGTTCAAGAATTTTTTTGGTGTCTCGGGCGAATCCTACGAGGTGCCCGAGTTGCTGCAAGGCGGTATGAATCTCGGCTTCATGTTCCTGCCGATCTACCGCGCCTGGGTCGTGGTGGCGTCACTCGCGGTGTGCCTGATGGCCTGGTACGTGATTGAGCGCACGTCCCTGGGCGCGACGCTTCGGGCTGCCACCCAGCGGCCAGACTTGGTGCAGGCGTTGGGCATCAATGTGCCGGTACTCATCACATCGACGTACGCGGCCGGCGCGGCGCTGGCGGCATTTGCCGGTGTGTTGGCTGCGCCGATTGTCCAGGTCAACCCGGTCATGGGTTCCAACCTCATCATCATCGTGTTCGCCGTCGTCGTCATCGGAGGCATGGGTTCCATCCTGGGTTCAATCCTGACGGGCCTGGGGCTGGGCGTGATCGAAGGATTGACCAAAGTGTTTTATCCAGAAGCTTCCGCCGTGGTGATCTTCCTGATCATGGTCCTGGTGCTGCTCGTCAAACCTGCCGGCCTGTTCGGCAAACAAGCCTAACTAACACAATCGGACCCATCATGAAAACTGTTGTCTCCAATGGCGGACAAAACCACGCGGTGTGGATGTTTGCGGCCTTGGTCGTGGTGGGTTCCATCGCACCCTTTGTGTTTTACCCCACTTTGTTGATGAAGTTGCTGTGTTTTGCGCTGTTTGCTTGCGCCTTTAACCTGCTACTGGGCTTTGCCGGGCTGTTGTCGTTTGGCCATGCCGCATTTTTCGGTGGTTCTGCGTACATCACAGGTTACCTGTGCCGTGATTTGGGACTCACACCTGAATTGGGTTTGCTGGCGGGCGCCGCCTTTGGCGGGGCATTGGGGGCCGTATTCGGTTTAATAGCCATCCGCCGCGCCGGCATCTATTTTGCGATGATCACGCTGGGATTGGCACAGATCATCTTCTTCCTGGCACTGCAAATGAAGTTCACCGGGGGTGAGGACGGCATGCAGGGCATTCCGCGCGGCAAGCTGTTCGGTGTGGTGGATTTGACCGACAACATCACCATGTATTTCTTTGTGTTCGCGGTTTTTCTGGGTGGATTCTGGTTGATTTACCGCACCATCCACTCACCCTTTGGCCAGATTCTGAAAGCCATCCGCGACAATGAACCCAGGGCCATCTCACTGGGTTACGACGTGAATCGTTTCAAGCTGCTGGCCTTCGTGATTTCCGCTTCGCTCACCGGCTTGGCGGGTGCCACCAAGTCACTGGTGTTTCAGCTGGCGTCGCTGGGCGACGTGCATTGGCATACCTCGGGTGACGTTGTCCTGATGACTTTGCTGGGTGGCCTTGGCACCATACTCGGGCCGGTCGCCGGCGCCGTGACCATCGTTGGTCTGGAGAACGTACTGGCCGACAAAGTGGGCTCCTGGGTCGCGGTGATCATGGGCTCGATCTTTGTCGTGTGTGTGCTGTTGTTCCGCCGTGGTTTGGTGGGAGAGATTGGCGCACTGTTCAACAAAGTGGAACCCAACAAAGCCGGGGCCCGTCCCTGAATGTTTTTGTGGATACGTTGAAGACTTGAAAGTCGCCATGGCTGCCGGCTTTGGCCGCACGGAAACCAGCCTGTCGCCTGACATGTTTTAACCGCTACATCCCCGCGTAATTCGGCCCGCCCCCGCCCTCTGGCGTCACCCAGACAATATTCTGCGTCGGGTCCTTGATGTCGCAGGTCTTGCAATGCACGCAGTTCTGCGCGTTGATCTGCAAGCGGTCTTCGTCTTTCTCGTTGCGCACAAACTCGTAAACACCGGCCGGGCAATAACGCGCCTCGGGCCCGGCGTATTTGAGCAGGTTGATGCTCACCGGCACCTTGTTGTCCTTCAGCGTCAAATGCGCCGGCTGCTGCTCTTCGTGGTTGGTGTTGCTGATGAAGACGCTGGAGAGGCGGTCAAAGGTGAGCTTGCCGTCGGGTTTGGGGTAAAGGATCGGCTTGCATTCGGCGGCGGGTTTGAGGCATTCGTGATCCGCTTTATCGCGTTTCAAGGTCCAGGGAATATGCCCTTTGAGCGCAAACTGCTCTATGCCATTCATCAGCGTGGCCACTGTCAGGCCCTTCTTGAACCAGGCTTTGAAGTTGCGTGACTTGTTCAGTTCGGTATACAACCAGCTCTTCTCGAACGCCTCGGGGTAAGCGCTCAATTCGTCGTGCTGGCGGCCCGCCTGTATCGCCTCAAAGGCCGCCTCGGCCGCCAACATGCCGGTCTTGATGGCGGCGTGGCTGCCCTTGATGCGGCTCACGTTCAGGTAACCCGCATCACAACCGACCAGCGCGCCGCCGGGAAAGACGGTTTTGGGCAGGCTCATCAGCCCGCCGGCGGTGATGGCGCGGGCGCCGTAGGCGAGGCGTTTTGCCGGTTTCAGGCCCTCGTCTTCCCCTTCAAAATACCAGCGCACATTCGGGTGCGTCTTCCAGCGCTGGAACTCTTCAAAAGGGCTTAGGTAGGGGTTGCTGTAATCCAGCCCGGTGATGAAACCCAGGGCGATCTTGTTGCCATCGAGGTGGTACAAAAACGCGCCGCCGTAGGTGTTGCTGTCCATCGGCCAGCCGGCGCTGTGCATGACAAAGCCGGGCTGATGGCGTTTCGGGTCAATCTCCCACAACTCCTTGATACCGAGGCCGTAGGTTTGCGGGTCGCGTCCTTCGTCAAGCTTGAATCTGGCGATGAGCTGTTTGCCCAGGTGGCCGCGCGAACCTTCGGCAAACACGGTGTATTTGCCGAGCAGTTCCATGCCGAGCTGGAAGTTCTCGCCGGGTTCGCCGTCCTTGCCGACGCCCATGTTGCCGGTGGCGACGCCCCTTACAGAAGGTAAGCCACCATTCACTGAACCATCCGCGTTGAACAAAACTTCGGCGGCCGCGAAACCGGGGAAGATCTCCACGCCCAGGCCTTCCGCCTGTGTGGCCAGCCAGCGCGTGAAGTCGCCCAGGCTGATGATGTAGTTGCCGTGGTTCTGGAAACATTCAGGCAGGAAGAAGTTGGGCGTCCTGAAGGCGCTTTTTTCGCCGAGGAACATCATCGCGTCGTCGCTCACCGGCTGGTTCAACGGCGCGCCCAGCGCCTTCCAGTTGGGGATCAGTTCATTGAGCGCAATCGGGTCCATGATGGCGCCCGAGAGGATGTGCGCGCCGGGTTCGGAGCCTTTTTCCAGCACCACCACGGAAATCTCCTTGCCACTGGCTGCGGCCAGTTGTTTGAGCCGGATCGCCGTGCTCAATCCTCCCGGGCCACCACCGACCACGACGACGTCGTATTCCATTGCTTCGCGCGGACCATACTGGGCCAGGATTTCTTCTTGGGTCATGGATTTCTCTTCTTGGTTTGGAGCCGGGGAATGAGCGAGTTTACGGCGTTGATTTTATTCGGTGGGCCGCAGCGCCAGTGCCACAATAGACATCAATGATTTCTTTCGTGGAGACTCCCTAAATGGCATACAGCATTGATCTTTCCGGCCGCGTGGCCTTCATCACCGGCGCATCCGGCGGCCTGGGCGCGCAGTTTGCCCGCACGCTCGCAGGCGCAGGCGCGGCGGTGGTGCTGGCCAGCCGGCGTGTGGACAAACTCAAGGAGTTGCGGTCACAAATCGAAGGCGCTGGCGGCGACGCCCATGTCGTCGAGCTCGATGTGACGAACCGCGACTCGATCAAGGCGGCGGTCGCCCGCGCCGAGACCGAAGTCGGCTCCATCGACATCCTCGTCAACAACTCCGGTGTAAGCACCACACAGCGCCTGCAGGACGTGGCCGAGGCCGACTACGACTTCATCTTCAACACCAATGTCAAAGGCGCGTTTTTTGTCGCGCAGGAGGTTGGCAAACGCATGCTGGCGCGGGCCAACGGCTCCGCTCCGGGCAGCTTCACGGGGGGCCGCATCATCAACATCGCCTCGATGGCGGGGCTCAAGGTGTTGCCGCAAATCGGTGTGTATTGCATGAGCAAGGCGGCGGTGATCCAGATGACGAAGGCCATGGCGGTTGAATGGGGCCGCTTCGGCATCAACGTGAACGCGATTTGCCCGGGCTACATCGGCACCGAACTGAACCACCACCACTGGCAGACCGAGCAGGGCCAGAAACTGGTGAGCATGTTGCCGCGAAAACGTGTTGGCGAGCCGCAAGACCTCGACGCGCTCCTGGTGATGCTGTCCAGTGACCAAAGCCACTTCATCAATGGCGCCGTGATATCAGCCGATGACGGTTTTGGCGCCTGATATTTCTTGTTAGGTATTTTTCTATCCAATAAATTTCAGTATAGGCCGTCTAATATAATAAATACTTCGCTATGTATAATATAGCGTAAATGATAAATATTTAATCTAATATTTAAATGAAAATAATAATACCAGAGAAAAAGAAGCTGGTTTTTGAGATGACTTTGCCGATCCGCTGGGGCGATATGGACGCCATGAACCACCTCAACAACGCCAGCTATTTCCGCTACCTTGAAACCTGCCGCATCGACTGGATGCACTCCCTGGGCAAAGGGCTCTACAACGATGACCACGGCATCATCATCGTCAACGCCTTCTGCAATTTCTACAAGCAGCTTGAATATCCGGGCGACGTGTGCATGAAGATGTATGTGAGCGACCCGGGCCGCAGCAGTTTCGAGAGCTGGGCCACGATGGAGCGCGCCGATGCGCCGGGCGTGATCTACGCCGCTGGCGGTGCGACAACGGTGTGGACGAATTTCAAGGAGCAGAAGTCAGCGCCGATGCCGGATTGGCTGCGCGTTTTGGTGAGCTAAGCGGTGACGGGGGTTTAGATGGCCGCGGCGGGCGCTACGGCCAAATTCGCATTTCCTTCTGAATCGACCCGCCAGGTCTGGAGCTCACGCTCTTCATTGGCCCGCCAACTCCTGATGTTGGCGAACGACTCGTCTTTGGTCAACTGATTGGCGAGCACGTTCAGTCGGGCGACGAATGCGTCACCCTTGCCCTGCGCCTTGGCCAACTCAATCAGTTGCGGTCGCAATTCGTTTTTGACGTCAACGAAGAGGTCGCTGGCGCGCCGGATTCCCATGTCGCGCAGCTCATGCCAGAGTAAATCCGGGTCAGGGCCTTTCAGCCCAGGCGTGGGAATCTCCCTTGTTGCCGCCGTCGCAGCCGCGTCCAGCGCGAGGGTGTGCGCCCGCAGGTACAACGCCGCCTGGTCCAGCCACTCCACCAGTTGTGCGCTGGGAATGCTGGTGTTGATCATCAAGTCGACCAGGTCGGCGTGGGCCAGGTTGTCGAGGTTGCCAATACCTTCTTCTTCCAGCCGGGCGCGGTCATACAGGTCGATGCCTTCAAGCCGGGTGAGCGGCAAACGGTCAATCGGAATTCGCTTGCTGGTAAACACCGGAGCAACGACGGTTTCGCGCAAATAAACAATAAAGGTTTCGGGCACCACACCAATCAAGAACATGAATATCCAAACCACCCAACCTGAGTCCGGCGCAGCGCTCAGCACGGCGGCGGACACCAACACCACCAGCAGCCTGGCGGTGATGATGCTGTAGGTCTTGGGTTGCAGGTCGCCGCGGATGTAGCGGCGAACGATCATGTTGATCGCAAAATAATAGGCGCCAAAAAAACCAAAAGCGTAGGTAGTGTTCGGTGCCGCCAGCAGGTTTGACAGGTCGGTAAACGCCTTGTACTCGTTTTGAATGGCGCCGAAAAGAACGATGACCGACCAGGCGCCGGCATAGGCCAAGGTGCAAAGAACCACGGGCCATTGAGAACCCGATGAGGCCTGGCCGGTGAACCCCGAGCTGGTGTCGCCCCAGACGCCGTCCAGCCGGGCGCCATAACGGGCCTGCACGTCGGCCAGATTCTTGACCTGAGGGTCCAAGCGGAATATCTGCTGCTCAAAGGTGTCACGCAATTGCCTGACGCGTTTGCGGTTGAACAGAAAGTACAGCAGGGCCGGCAACACCGAGGCGAAACAGACGAAGGCAAAGACGACGGCGTGTGCGAGACCCGTCACACCGCCACTGGACAATAGGAGAAAAGCGGAGTTCATGCGCTCGGGTAGGATTTTGTCGGGCGCCAAAAGCAACAGCGTCATCGCCGGCAACACCACCGCGATGCCAAGCACCAGGCAGAGCGTGAAAACGCGAATCAGAAGAATCCAGAAGAGCCGAAAAAATGTCCAGACCGGGTTAGGCCTCATAAAATAGGCAAAACCCGCGCCTATCGCCACAATTGCAAGGACACTGGTCAAGACAATCCACGGATCCTGCCATGCGAATTTATCCTTCAGAAAAACCCAGGCCATGGCGAGAACGAATCCAACTGGAAATATCAGACCTGCAAAAGCATCCGAATTGATGGCCTCGGCTTCTGGGATCACACTGATGACATTCAGATTGTGAAGCCCCGACAACTGCTGGCGCAGGTCGATTGTTTCGTCAGAAGGCGCCGCAAGGTGCAGGGACTTGTTCGCCAAGGGCGCAAGTTCATAAATAACCTTCTGAGCCAGTGTTCGCGCTTCGGTGAGAGGCGACTTTGATGCAGACACTGACTCTGACGATTGTTCTGTTGCAGCGGCCTTTGTCTTTGTAAATGCAACCTCGACGCGCAGCGGGTGCGGCGTTTGGTTGCGTATCTCGATTCTTGTGTCTTTTGAGGTGCTCACCAATCGTCCCCCTTAGCGCTTGGAATTTCGCTTTTCAGCGCATTATTGAGGCTGTGAATCTATCCCTTGGGTTCACCTAGGTCAACCGATTTTTCCCCAAATTCGGTGACATTTCAAAACCTGAGTCAATCCTTCACTTCACTTTGGCCAACCGCCCCATCAAATAAAACTCCGGGTTCGGCAGCATATTGCTGAAACTCGCCATGCGGTTGGAGAGGCCGAAAAAGGCGGTGATGGCGGCGATGTCCCAGATGTCTTCGTCATCAAAACCGTGCGCGTGCAGCGGCGCGAAGTCGGCCTCGTCCACCTGGTCTGAATGCAGGCAGACTTTCATCGCAAAGTCGAGCAGGGCCATTTGGCGCGGGCTGATGTCGGCCTTTTTGTAATTAACCGCGACCTGGTCCGCCACCAGCGGTTTCTTTTCGTAGATGCGCAGGATCGCGCCGTGGGCGACGACGCAATACAGGCAGTGGTTGGCGGCGCTGGTGGTGGTGACGATCATCTCGCGCTCGCCCTTGGTGAGGTTGCTGGCGCGGCCCACGGACTCCGGAAGCATCAGCGCGTCGTGGTAGGCAAAAAACGCGCGCCACTCGGCGGGGCGGCGTGCAAACGCGAGGAAGACGTTGGGCACAAAGCCGGCTTTTTCCTGCACCTCCAGCACCTTGGCCTTGATGTCCTCGGGCAAATCCTTGAGCTCGGGCGCGGGGTAGCGGTTCATCAAAACCTCCATAAATATAAAAAAACTATCACAAAAGTACAAATAATTTAATTTACATATTAATCAACTATCTCTACATTTACTGTACTGCTTTTGAAGGAAAGAACCATGTCCAATGAAATGAAATGCCCGTTCCCGGGCGCCGCTCTCAAACCCACCGTCGCTGGCGCCCGATCCAACGCAGACTGGTGGCCCAACCAGCTGAACCTGAAGATCTTGCAGCAGCACTCTGAACGGTCAGATCCGATGGGCAAAGACTTCAACTACGCCGAGGAGTTCAAGAGCCTCGACCTGCAAGCCGTGGTCAAAGACCTGCACGCCTTGATGACCGATTCGCAGGACTGGTGGCCTGCAGACTACGGCCACTATGGCCCGTTTTTCGTCCGTATGGCGTGGCACAGCGCGGGCACCTACCGAATACACGACGGTCGCGGCGGCGCGGGCTTCGGCACGCAGCGGTTTGCACCGCTCAACAGCTGGCCCGACAACGTGAACCTGGACAAGGCGCGCCGCTTGCTGTGGCCGATCAAGCAGAAGTACGGCAGCAAACTCTCCTGGGCGGATTTGATTGTTCTCACCGGCAACGTTGCCATGGAATCGATGGGGTTCAAGACCTTTGGTTTCGCCGGCGGGCGCGAAGATGTCTGGGAGCCAGGCGAGGAAATTTACTGGGGGCCAGAGGATACGTGGCTTGGCAACACGCGCTATACCGGCGACCGGGAACTTGAGCAACCGCTGGGGGCCGTGCAGATGGGCTTGATTTACGTGAACCCGCAGGGACCGGACGGTGTGCCAGACGCACTGGGTTCGGCGCGGGATATTCGCGAAACCTTTGCCCGCATGGCGATGAACGACTACGAAACCGTTGCGCTCACAGCCGGTGGTCACACGTTTGGAAAATCCCACGGCGCGGCCTCTGAAGACCACAAGGGCCCGGATCCGGAGGGCGCCGACATCACCGAGCAAGGCTTGGGCTGGACCAGCAACTTTGAAAGCGCAAAGGGCGTCCACACGATCTCCAGCGGCATCGAGGGTGCGTGGACCAACAACCCCATCAAGTGGGACATGGGCTATTTCGACAATCTGTTTGGCTACGAGTGGGAGCTGACGAAGAGCCCCGCAGGCGCGCACCAGTGGACGCCGAAGGGCACGGCAGCCGCCGGCACGGTGCCGGATGCCCATGACCCAAGCCAGCGCCACGCCCCCATGATGACCACGGCCGACATGGCGATGCGTGTGGACCCGGTATATGAAAAAATCTCCCGGCATTTCCACCAGAATCCGCAAGAGTTTGCAGATGCCTATGCCAAGGCCTGGTACAAGCTGACGCACCGCGACATGGGGCCCATCGCCCGTTACCTTGGCGCGCTGGTGCCGAAGGGCCAACTGATCTGGCAAGACCCGGTGCCCGCGGTCGACCATGAATTGGTCGGCGGGCAGGACATTGCTGCATTGAAGGCCAAGGTTATGGCATCCGGGCTGTCGATCTCGCAACTGGTCTCAACGGCCTGGGCATCGGCGGCAACTTTCCGCGGCAGCGACAAGCGCGGCGGAGCCAACGGGGCACGCATTCGCCTGGCACCGCAAAAAGACTGGGAAGTGAATCAACCAGCCGAATTGGCGAAGGTGGCGCAGACCCTGGAACGCATCCAGAAGGAATTCAACGCTGCGCAGTCCGGCAACAAAAAAGTCTCACTGGCTGACTTGATCGTCCTGGGCGGTTGCGCTGCTGTCGAGGCAGCGGCGAAGAAAGCCGGGAGTGAGGTGACGGTTCCGTTCACGCCGGGGCGCACTGATGCTTCCCAAGAGCAGACCGATGTGGCCTCATTCGCCGTGCTGGAGCCGTCGGCAGACGGGTTCCGCAACTACATCAAGGCGGGCCACACGGGATCGGCGGCTGAGCTGCTGGTGGACCGCGCGAACCTGATGCTGCTTACCGCGCCCGAGATGACGGTGCTGATCGGCGGCATGCGCGCGCTGAATGCCAACGTCGCGCAAGCCCAACACGGTGTTTTCACCCAGCGGCCCGAAACCTTGACCAATGATTTCTTCGTGAACCTGCTCGACATGGGCACGAAATGGCAGAAGTCAGCGGCTTCCGACGGCGTGTTGGAGGGGCGTGACCGGACCTCGGGCGCCGTCAAGTGGACAGCAACCGTTGTCGACCTGGTCTTCGGCTCGAACTCCCAGCTGCGCGCCATCGCGGAAGTCTATGCGTGCAGCGACTCGCAGCCGGCGTTTGTGCGTGACTTCGTGGCGGCCTGGGGCAAGGTGATGAACCTTGACCGCTTTGACCTGGCCTGATTGCAACGGATCCTGATCAGAGGTGAAAGGACCTTGATGGTCCTGGACCGCGCCGCCGAAAATTCACGGCGCGACGACTTGCAGTCTGGGGAAGTAGCTGTGGTAACGCGCCCTGTCGCGCGTCAGCAGTTGCAGGCCGCCCACCAATGCGTGGGCGCCAATGTAGAAGTCGGGCATGGGCGAGGTTTTGGCGCCCCGTGCCTGGCGGTAGACCTTAAACGCCTGGCCGGCCAGAAACGCGGCGTCCCAGGGCAGGGCCGCGCGCACCAGGGGTAAAGCGGCCAACGCGGCTTCCAGGTCGCGGGCGGTCTCAAAGCGGGGGCTGATTTCGGCCAGGATCAGGGGGTTGATGACGAGCGGCGCCCGCTGGCTGCATACGTCGAGCTGGCCCAATGACCAGTCGGCCCATTT